>CAIMMJ010000419.1 GCA_903842515.1 uncultured Bacteroidota bacterium
TAATAATCAAATATAATAAACTTTATATAAATTTTTTAAATAAAGCTATATTTATCATGTTGTTCTAATATATTGTAAATCAATGTATTATAAAATTAAATTGTATAAATTAATGTTCTAAGTATCTAATTATACTTAATATCATAAATGTTATAAAAATTCAGATATACTATATCCCCTAGTTTAAGTTCATTCAATTGTAAAATATTATCAACAGAAGCAACAATTGTTTGTTTATCAAAATCTAGTCCCTTTATTAAACACCAGAACCGCTCATTATTTAAACAAACTTTTACATTATCCCCCACTTTAATTTTTGAGAGCATCGAAACATTAGGTAATTGAAATGTATTAGGATATTTAGCTGCTAGCTTAACGGCATTATCAAATATATTTTTACTCATATTATTTAAAAATTTAAACAATCATTAAATTATCCAAAAAATCGAGGGTCTGGTCTTGAAATTTCTGTTTTCTTCCAATATTTTAGATCATATAATTGGTTGACATTGTCAAATTCAATAAATCCTTCACCTCCAGCACCTTCTTTCCAGCCAGCACTCTTTTTACTTTTATTGATTGTAGTCATCCTGACATCTAATATTGCAGCTATTATTGATAAATAACCATTTTCTCCTTCATCTACAAAAAAGTCAAAAGTCTGATAAGCCCCATTATCAAATATCAAAGTCAATCTTTCAATAGTAGGCTCATATTTGACTAAGCTATATTCAGTTAGTCTATCAAATGGGGATATTAAACTTATATCGGTAGTATCCGATGACGATATTGAATTAAGTCCATTTTTATCTACAACAATTAAAGATAAAACATCCTCCTTCCAAATTGCGACTGGAACAAACCACCAAACATTTTTTACAAAATTATAGAACTCTTCTGGAGCATATTTTAAAATTGGAATTGCCTTATTTTTTTTAATTTGTTCTGACAGTACATCTATCTGTTCAGAACTTAAAATAGCATTCGAAACAACTGATTTCATCCATTTAGGTAATCTAGCTTCAATACTGTCATTCCCATTATAATAACTTGATTCCTTTAGAAATTGATTGACAATTTTTTCTTCCTTAGCACTGCAATCAATTACAGGTAGACCTAGTTCAGAATTTTCATCATCATCTTCTTCAATTTCTTCCTCTTCTAATACTCCACCCCAATATCTATCAATATTCATGATAAATTCATAATATTCTGCTGTATTGGATGAATCTAATTGAGCTATATCTAATATATCGCCTATTACTAGCCTTAATTGTTTATCTCTAGAATCATTGTCTTCGTTTTTAAGTGAAAAATATTTAAATACTTTACCTAATACATATTTGACTCTTTTAATTGAATGATTTTTATTATACTCGGATACGACATTATTATAACTTTTCTCAACTTCTTTTATTTTTGCATCTGTTATCCATTCAGATGTTTTTGTTAAAATTAAATTCAAAACATCTTTTGGTATGGATTTATTTTGAGTTAAAACCATATAATGTGCAATGAACATAAGATCATTAGTAAATGGCCAGCTATCTTCAAAGGCAATATTTTCTATTTGTTGATTTAAATAAGAAGTATTTGCATCAAGATCCTTTGAAGTTAATGATACACTTTCCAGTGAGTTTGTCTTATTACCTCCAAATAAACCTTTTAAAATACCTAAATTTGAATTACTCGAAGCATGAGATATATAATTCAAAATGAAATTAAATGGCGGTCTTTCATTAATAAATAATTTAATAATGTCCATCCAAATGCTTGCCAATGGATGCCCTTCTGGCACTTGCTTCATATCTATAAAACCGTGGCCTCCTTTTTGTTGATTTTTTAAATCTATTTTTGTAAATAATTCTAAGGATTTTTCTGCTTCTGAAATTGAATATTTATTAA
>CAIMMJ010000420.1 GCA_903842515.1 uncultured Bacteroidota bacterium
AACTTTTGAATTTTGTTTTGCTTTTTCAATTACATTTTTCATATCGCTAGAAAGCGTGCTTCCTGAACCTGAAAACTCCTTTAAATCTCCACCAATAACTGCACTAAATCTGTATTTTTTTACTGCAATTGGCGGAATTTTAAAATCAAATCCTGGTAGTCTAACTATCAGTGGAGATTGAGCCAATAATGATTTAGGAGCATTCCCAGAAGATTTAACATTTGCAATTTCTGCAACAGGATCTGGAATTTGTTTTACTCTGAATTCAACTTCTCCCATTCTCTTTACCGCTGTACCAATTTTAGCACTAACTACTACTTTTGTTTTGTTTGCAGCACTTCCTGGTATTTTTACATTGTAAGACCCTTTTTTTACAGGATCTGGTGAAATTGAACCTCCACCTTCTAATGTAACTGTTAAACTTGAGGATGGAACACCAGGTACAGAAATATCAACTGGATTATCTACTCCTTTGTAAAACACATTCATGAAAGTTGGAGAAACTACCAATGCAGGAGGAGCAACTTCATACTCGCTTTTGAATGGGTAATATTTATAATTTCCATTGGGTTGCTTTACTTTAATACAACCTCCCCATGTTTGAACTCCAGCACCAGAAGAACCAGCTTTGTATTTTCCCACTCCTTTGTAAACTTCCAAAGGTTTTCCGGCACCAAGCATTGGATTTACATCTTCTGCCTTTGTAGTGTCAACATTTCCTATTTCTATTTCTGGATTTGAAGTAGAATTAAATGCAACTAGCAAAACGTCAGCCTTATATTCGTCACCAGCAATAATATAGCTTTTTTCAGCTAAAACTTTGGCAACCAATTTATCAAACTTAAAATCGTTAGCACTAATAGAGCCTAACAATTGATTAACAACTTCGTACTCTGCGTTTCTGATGTTTGCTTGAACAGCTGTAAGATTACAAACTACAGCTGCTAATGGAACGTGCAGAACTCTCTCCATTTCCCATGTTTCTTTTACTCCATTTACCATTCCTGGGTCTTCTGTTGCTAAAATTGCTTCAATTTTAGTCTTCATGTTCTTTTTTACTTCTGGGAGAAAATCAAGACCTGGTTTTTTGGTTTCAAACAAGGCAATTAGTTCGCCTTTTAATTTTTCTATCTGAAGTTTTAAATCGGTAATACTTAATCGAGTCTTTAAAGGATTTTCTTCCGGTCCAAGCAGAACCCTTGAAGGATCATCAAAATTATCTTTAGCATCAACATTTTTTAGTTTTAGAGTATCCGCAACTTCTTTAGGTTTTTTGTCGGTCTCCATTATAACTAATTTTTTCATCTCATCGATGTATTTAACTAGTTCTTCACTTTTAGCCTTTACTACTTTTGATAACTCGTAATACGGTTTTGCTTTTTCAGCTTCCTTTCCTTTGATTGCTGCTTCAAATGCTGCATATGCTTTTTCGTTATTGTTTGCAAAGTTTTCGGTAGTATGCTCTAAGCCTTCATTAACAATAACAAAAGCTTCCAAAACCGATTTTTGAACGTTTAGAGCCAAAAGAGCAGTTAGTACTAGGTACATCATACCAATCATCTTTTGCCTGGGGGTTCCGCCACTTGACATATATCTATTGCTTAAGGATTAATAATTATTTTAAAAAATATTTGGTTATAACTTATGATTTAAAATTCATTGCGGTGAGCATATTACCATAAACAGTATTTAATGCATTTAAATTTACAGCCAACTTAGATATCTCTTCTTTGTATTTTGTTGTGTTTTCAACTGAATCATTAAGGTTTGTGATTAAAGTTGACATGTTATCGAACATTTTGGTAGTTTGTTTTAATTGTTCATTAGAACCTTGCAATTGCAATTCATATACCGCATTTAATGATGCCAAATTTTTAGATACTTGTTGAAGTTGCTCTCCATAAGCTTTTCCATCAATATTTGATTCACTTAAATCTACTAATGAAGAAGATGCTTTGATGTATCCTTCTGATAGTTTCCCCATATTGGAAGTTGCATCTTTAACACTGTCAATGTATTGATCAGTAACAACTGTTGCATCCGTTAAATTAGATAATTTAGAGGCTTGATCGCTCAAATTATTGAAACTTTTACCTAAACTTTCAATCAATTCAGGTCCTATTTTTGCTTCTTCTAACATTTGATCTAATTTTTGAGCTACAGGATCGCTGGATTTTTTTGCAACTTGACCTCCATGTCCATGTCCATGTCCTCCATCTTCATCATGCATTCCGCGTAACTCTGGGTAAACTAAACTCCAATCTTCTGGTTCATGAATTGGTTCAAAAGCCGAGAAAAAGAAAATTACTGCCTCGATTGAAAGCCCACAAACCAACATGGCACTGGCAAATGGCCAATGTTGAATTTTGAACATTGCACCAATAATTACGATGGCGGCTCCCCATCCGTAAAGATAACCCATGAATGTTTTACCTTTTTTTGATTGAAGTGATTGAATTAATCCCATAGCTTTTTGAAATTGATTTTGTTTGGTTTTAGTTTATTTTTTTATTTATTTTTATTTTGATGTATTTGTTGATGCTGTTTTTCCACGACCAAGATAGCTCATTACACAACGAAATCCAATGTAACATTTAGAGGTATCTTGGTATTCATAAGTTCTTGTAGATACTTGATTATAATAAGCCACATCCTTCCATGAGCCACCTCTAATTACCTTTCTTTTTAATGCAGGCAAATCGGTATCAGTTGCTTCGTATTGATAATCTGGGTTTAAATCATGTGAAAAGTTATAAGCAGATTCGTCAAAAGCATTATTGGTCCATTCTGCAACATTTCCGGCCATACAATATAAACCATAACCGTTTGGATTATATTCATCCACTTTAACCGTATGAAACCCACCGTCATCTGTATAATTTCCTCTCATTGGTTTAAAATTGGCTAAGAAACAACCTCTATTGTTTCTTATGTAAGGACCTCCCCAAGGGTATGGAGATAAATCCTGACCACCTCTTGCTGCATACTCCCATTCAGATTCTGTTGGCAGTCTAAAGTCCTGAACAAAAGTTAAACCTACATTTGGTAAGAAGTTGTTTAACAATTGCGTTCTCCATATTGTAAACGCTCTTGCTTGTCTCCAATTTATACCTACAACAGGATATTCATCGAAAGCAGGATGCCAAAAATACATGTTAGTCATGGGCTCATTTAATGAATAGGAGAAATCATGTATCCAACAAAGTGTATCGGGATAAACTTTTATTACATCTTTCTTTATAAAAATAGATCTATCAATATCACCTTGGTCTCTTTGAGATTTTCTAGCTGCATTCCTCAGGTCTATCCAATAGTACTCAAAATTTAATTTTCTGGTATCAATTTCTTTTCTTCTGTAAAATCTTTCTGGCTCAGACAAATACATGTCAACTAGACCTTCTCTGGATTCTGCCTTTTCCCACTTTAGTTTTTCTTGCCAATTTAGCTGTGGACCTCCAGTAATGTCTTCTCCAAATTCGTTTTGAGAAATCAAGAAGTTGTCATTTCCAGCTTCGCCTAATGTTCTTCTGGCGATTGAGTCTCTAACCCAATTTACAAATTGGCGGTATTCATTATTGGTAATTTCTGTTTCGTCAATGTAGAATGCCTGAACAGAAACAACCTTGGCTTGGGTAGTAAGCGAATAGGGAACATCCTGATCACTTGGACCCATGTGGTAGCTTCCCATAGGAATGTATAACATACCAAATGGATCAAAATCTGCCCACATTAATCTATCCTGTACTCCAATTAATTGTCCATTACCCTTTGGCTGGCAACCAGTAAGAGCAAAAGCAATAAATAAAAACAACAATATCCTTTTCATTTTTATGACAGTTTGTTAATTTCTTGTTAATAACTATTGTGCGTTTAACGAAAGTCTTTTAAAGAGGTTACAAAAATTTATAACATTCTTACATTTCTATATTTTGTAACATTCACTTTTGGTGTAATGTCATAGCAGAAACCAAGCATCAATTCGTGAGAACCAGAACTTTGAGTTCTAATTTTTGAAAGAGTTACATCATAAGAATAACCTATTCTGTAATTTCCTTTGCCATTAAAGGCAACTCCTTGATATCCGAACATTGGAATAACTGCATCTGTGCCAAAGAACCTCATTGAAACGCCGCCCCATATCATATTATTGTATAAGGCATTAATATTAAAATCTATTTGTGAACTTGCGAATGAAGATTTTACATAAATATTAGGTCTCAAAATCAATTCTGGCATGTTTGGAAGTTCGTATTCATAGCCTGCCATAAAGTATAAGTGCCTGGCCATTAAATAGCTTAAACCAGAACCTGTTTTATCTACAGTATATTTTGGAGCATTTAAATGAGACATTGAAAAACCAGCATAATATTTATTTGGGACACTGTAATGTAATCCAAATCCTAAATCGAAACCGGTTTTAGAAACACCATCAAAAGGAATAAATCTATCTGGGCTTGAACTTCCTTTTCCTCCTTCTGTAGGTCTAAAATCTCCTGAGAATGATTTGTTTAACATACCTAATTCTAATCCTATTCCCAAATTTCCTGCACCAAGAGGCATTCTATAAGCATAAGCACCTTTAGCGTAAACTGAACTTTCAAAGCCTAATTTATCTGCAATAACAGTTAAACCAACACCTCCAGGGAAATTAGTTTCTTTCATAATTGGCATATCTGCGCTGAATGCCAGAGTTCTAGGACCACCGCCGAAACCAGCCCATTGTTGGCGACCAAGCAATGTACCGCACAAAAAACCATTGCTGCCCGCATAGGCAGGATTAATGGCCATTCTATTGTACATGTTTTGACTAAATTGCGGATCTTGCTGAGCAAAACCAACTGCACTATACAAGGCTAATACTGCAACTGTAAAGAGTTTCTTCATATTAATTTTGTTCCTTTTTTGTATGTTTTTTCTACGCTTCATTAAAATCTAAAGTGTACAAATAGACGTTAAATTTAATTAAGGGGTAAAGAAACAAAAGTATTTTTAAAAAAACAAGAATGTTGCTTTTTTTTTGGCCTTCACAATTAAACTTGGCGCTTTTAAAATTTATTATACGAGCTTTTGAATTGTTTGCCACCAGCGGTCGGGCAAATTTTGAGAACATGCTGTTTGATAATCGCTGTAAGAACAAGGAACCATGAGATGCCTTTCGAATTTGGAATTTTTAGAACTTGGGTAAGGAACTTCCATCCACCAACGGTCGCTTTTGTTGCTTTTAAAAAAATTAATTTCGTATTTTCCTTCTTCAATAAATACAATAAACTTGGTAACTTCTGCCTTTACGGAGAATGGAAAATCTTTTTTACGATTATAAAATCCATCTAAAAAACACCAAATCATTTGTGCTGCAAGATGAACTGTTTGATTGTTATTATCGAAGCTTGGATTAATTTCATAAATACCTAAAGAAGATATTTTTTCGCTGAGCCCGGCATATCTCATTATTTGACACGCTTCTTCGCCGTAAAACCCATTTGGAGAATGATTGCCGCAACCTGGTGCATCTGAGAATCGGATAGCAGAAATATCAAAGCTTAAAATATCGGCATTTCTAACTATTGGCTCAATTTCTTCTATATTAAATTTAAAAAAACCTAACCTATAGGCATCAAAATACAATTTTGAAATTAAGTCTAGAGCTGGTTGTTCTACAAAATATGTTTGGTAACCTATATTGCTGTAATTGAATAGAAAGTTTGGTTGATGAAGAATAATATTACCTAAATAATTAGAAGAATTGACATTTCTATCGTCTATATTTCCAATGTCAAAAACCGGATCAACAGAAACAACATTAACCATTTGTTCTAATTTCTCATAAGCAATAAAATTAGCATAGGTTAAATCTTGCCCGCCACCAATGATAATGGGGATAATATTTTTTTTGACCAATGAAGTAATAGCAGAAGAAAGGGCAAAATAAGTATCTTCTTTTGTAAATCCTTGGTGAATATTTCCTAGATCTACAATAGCACTGTTTTGGGTTAATGAAAACAATTTATAAAGGTATTTTCTTACCAAATCTGGAGCATTTTTGGTTCCTAAATTATTTATAGAACCCCTGTCTTCTAAAACGCCTATTATTGCTATTGATTTATTTTCTAGCATTGGAAAATTATCAGAGGCAGTAAAACGTTCTATTTGCGAACCTAATTGAGTGGGCAAATAAGTTTCTGATTCTACTAATGATGGCTGAAAATAAATAGAAATATCCATTACTTATTTCTTTTTGGGGCTAGTTTTTGATTTTGTTGTTTTAGCTTTGGGTTTAACTGTTTTTGTTGCAGGTTTCTTTTTTGGAGCTACTTTTTTTGTTGTAGAAGTAGTAGGTTTTTTATTTGCTGCTTTTTTTGTTGCAAGTGGTTGGCTATCAATAATTTTTAAGCATTCGTCAAACGATAAATCTTTAGGCTCCACACCTTTTGGTAATTTGTAGTTTGCCTTTCCTTTGGCTAAATATGCCCCCCATCTACCATTTAACAATTGCATCTCTGGATCTTGAGAGAACGATTTTATTACTCTTTCTTTTTCGGCTTTTCGTTTTTCTTCTATTATCTCTATTGCCCTAGATTCAGATAGGGTAAGAGGATCATCCTCTTTTTTTATAGAATAAAATTTATTTGAATGCTTGATATAAGGACCAAAACGCCCTGTTGCTATTTGCATTTCGCTATTTTCGTATTGTCCCGCAATTCTGGGCAACTTAAACAACTCCATTGCTTCTTCAAATGTAATAGATTCTAAACGTTGGTTTGCTTTGAGACTAGAGAACTTTGGTTTTTCTTCATCCTCGGATTCACCAATTTGAATTAATGCTCCAAACCTTCCAATTCTTGCAAAAACTTTCTTTCCAGTTGCGGGGTCAATGCCCAATAATCTTTCGCCATTAGCTCTATCGGAGTTCTCGATAGTTGATTCTACTTTGGTATGAAACGCTTTGTAGAATTTTTCTAACATTTTTCTCCATTCCAATTGGCCATCGGCAATTTCATCGAATTGTTTTTCTACAGAAGCTGTAAAATTATAATTGAGAATTTCCTCAAAATGGCTTATTAAAAAATCATTTACAACCATACCAATATCGGTTGGAAATAGTTTAGATTTTTCTGCGCCTGTATTTTCTTTTTTTAATTCTTCAGTAATTTTACCTTTTAATAATGTAATAGACTTAAAGGTTCTTTGCCTACCCTCTCTATCTTCTTTAACTACATATCCTCTGTTTTGCACAGTAGAAATTGTAGGGGCATAGGTTGATGGTCTTCCAATGCCTAATTCTTCTAATTTTTTTACTAAACTTGCTTCTGTGTAGCGTGGCGGTGGTAATGCAAATTTTTCTGTTGACTCTAAACTATTTAAAATTAGTTTTTCACTAATTGCAATTGGAGGAAGTAATCCTTCTTGGTCCTCTGAATCTTCGTCGTCAGTGGATTCCATGTAAACTTTTAAAAATCCATCAAACTTAATTACTTCACCTTTTGCAACAAACTTTTCGTTTTTATTGCTTACACCAACTGTTATTATGGTTCTTTCTAACTGGGCATCACTCATTTGAGAAGCAATGGTTCTTTTCCAAATTAAATCGTAAAGTCTTTTTTCTTGGTTTTCGCCATCCAAAGATTGAACATTAAAGTAAGTTGGTCTAATAGCTTCGTGAGCTTCCTGAGCACCTTTAGCTTTTGTTTTATACACCCTTTTTTGATGGTAATTTTTTCCAAACGAACGATTTATTTCTTCTTCTGTGGCATCCAAGGCTAATTGAGAAAGGTTGGTTGAATCTGTTCTCATGTAAGTGATTTTTCCAGATTCGTATAATCTTTGAGCAACAGACATGGTTTGAGCAACAGAAAATCCAAGCTTTCTAGATGCTTCTTGTTGAAGGGTTGAAGTGGTGAATGGAGCAGCAGGAGACTTTTTTGAAGGTTTTACTTCTAGATTGTCAACCTTAAAATCTGCGCCAATACAATGTTTTACAAACTCTAAGGCTTGGTCGTAATTTTTGTATCTGGTAGATAGCTCTGCCTTAAAAATTCCCCCTTTAGCGGATTGGAATACGCCAATAATTCTGTAGGCTGATGATGACTGAAAATCATTGACCTCTCTTTCACGCTCAACAATTAGTCTAACAGCTACAGATTGCACTCTGCCGGCAGATAAAGAAGGTTTTATTTTTTTCCAAAGAACAGGCGACAATTCAAAACCCACCAATCTGTCTAGGATTCTTCTTGCTTGCTGGGCATCTACTAAATTTATATCAATTTCTCTAGGATTTTCAATTGCTTTAAGGATGGCAGGCTTTGTTATTTCATGGAATACTATTCGCTTGGTATTCTTTTTTTGAAGTCCTAATGTTTCGTATAAATGCCAAGAAATAGCTTCTCCTTCGCGGTCCTCATCGGAAGCAAGCCAAACCATTTCGGCGCCTTTTGAAAGTTTTTTTAGTTCGTTAATCACACCTTTCTTATCTTCAGATACTTCATAGGTAGGAGTAAATTTATTGTCAACATCAACACCAAGCCCTTTTTTAACAAGGTCTCTTACGTGTCCAAAGCTAGATTTTACCGCAAATTCTTTCCCCAAAAAACCTTCAATAGTTTTAGCTTTAGCAGGGGACTCCACAATTACTAGATTTTTTACCATATTCTATTTTACTGTATATAAATTTTATAAAAAACGCCTCAAAGAAAATTATTTTCTTAAAATAAAAGTTCCCAAACCTATGTAAATTATCTTTTAGTTTAAGTTTTATATTTTAAAATGTCTACAGAGGATTGAACTAGAGCTAGTTCTGAAGGATGATTATTTGTACCTATCAATACGGTTTTATTGAGTGCATAACTTTTAAATATCTCATTAAATATCAATATGTTATTTTCATCTAAGTTGGAACAAGGTTCATCTAAAAATAATATTGGCGTATCCGCAAAAATAGCTAAACCTAATTTTAAAATTTGTTTCATTCCAGATGAAAAAAACTTTACAGGAGTATTTTTTGAACGGGTTAACTTAATGCTATTGAAAAAAAAATCTTGCGAAATGTCTTTGCGAAATGGTTTTAAATTGGACTGAAAATTAAATATTTCTAATGCCGAAAAATTTTCTGGAAGCTCAAGGTAAGGCGAAGCAATTGAAAGATAAGAGAACTTTTGCACCTCTTCTATTATACTAGTGTTGTTAATAAAGTCTACTTTGCCTTTAGAAGGTTGATAGAATCCAGCTAAACAAAGCAATGCTGTTGACTTTCCGCTTCCATTTGGGCCAACAAAAGCTATTTTTTGATTGGCATTTATTTCAAGCGATAAGTTTTGAAAAACCAGCTGATTATTGAAATTTTTTTGAAGGTTCTCTACAACAATTCTCAACTTGAATTTATTTATTAATCAACAAAATTAAATCAACTAAACGAGAGGAATATCCCATTTCGTTGTCGTACCAACCTACAATTTTAACCATATTTCCAATTACGGAAGTTAATTGTGAATCGAAAATACAAGAACTTGTATTTCCAATTACATCAACAGAAACTATGGGTTCATTTGTATATTCTAAAATTCCTTTTAGCTCATTTTGAGAAGCATTAAAAAAACAATTATTAATATCGGATACGTTAGCCTCTCTCTCTACAATACAAGTAATATCGGTTAGCGAGCCATTTGAAACAGGAACTCTAATTCCACTTCCACCTAATTTACTTTGGAGGTGAGGAAAAATCTTTGAAATTGCTTTAGCAGCACCAGTGGTGGTAGGAATTATTGAAACGGCCGCAGCCCTTGCTCTTCTAAAATCTTTGTGAGGAGAATCTACTAAACGTTGGTCGCTGGTGTAGCTGTGAACTGTAGTAATATATGCACTCTTTACTCCGTATAAATCATCCAACACTTTTATCATTGGAGCGGCATTGTTGGTAGTGCAGGATGCATTAGAAATTATAAGATCAGTGGAGCTTAAAATAGAATGGTTTACACCGATTACAACACTTTTAATATCGTCGTTGGGTGGAGCAGACAAGATTACTCTTTTTGCGCCTGCAGAAATGTGAGGTTGCAAAGATTCTTTGGTTAAATATCTGCCTGTGCAGTCAACAACCACATCCACATTTAGTAATTTCCAAGGATTATCGCTTACTTGTTGATTGTGAAAAAGTGGCACACATAATTTCCCATAATTTAGATTTCCAGCGTCAAAGAATACGTTCTTTTCTGAGGTAGTATGAATTGAGTCGTATTTGAGCAAATGAGCCAGTACATCGCCTTGAGCAATATCATTAACTGCAACAATTTTTAGCATAGGATTTTGGGAAGCAAGTTTAAAAAAAGTACGGCCGATTCTTCCAAAGCCATTAATTGCAATATTTATCATCTTTTTAATTTAAAAAAGGTGTTTTTCGGCATGATAAGACGATCTAACCAAGGGTCCACTTTCTACATACTTAAACCCTTTGTCAAGCGCAATTTCTTTGAACTCATCAAATTCAGAGGGCTTAACAAATCTTGCAACAGGTAAGTGTTTTGGCGTAGGTTGCAAATATTGTCCTAGAGTTAATATGTCAACATCACTTTTTCTCAAATCATCCAATGCTTCAATAACTTCTTCTTTTGTTTCGCCAAGCCCAAGCATAATTCCGGATTTAGTTTTGCAACCACCTTGCTTTAATCTATGTAAAACCTCTAAACTTCGTTCGTATTTTGCCTGAATTCTAACTTGTTTGGTAAGTCGTTTTACTGTTTCTAAATTGTGCGATACAATTTCAGGTTTTACATCAATAATTCGTTGCAAATTTTCCCAAATTCCTCTAAAATCGGGAATAAGAGTTTCGAGAGTTGTTGTTGGAGAAACTTCTCTTATTTTATTGATTGTTTGAGCCCAAATAATTGAACCGCCATCTTTAATCTCATCTCTGTCGACAGAGGTTATAACGCAATGTTTCACCTTCATTAATTTTACAGATTCTGCAACTCTGGCTGGTTCATCCCAATCTACAGGCAAAGGGCGACCGGTAGCAACTGCACAGAATCCACATGAGCGGGTACAAATATTTCCAAGAATCATAAAAGTTGCTGTACCTGCACCCCAGCATTCACCCATATTTGGGCAATTTCCGCTTTCGCAAATGGTATGTAGTTTATGAGTATCAACAATTTTTCTTACCTGTGCATATTCTGCACCAGTAGGTAATTTAACCCTTAGCCAACTGGGTTTAGATATTTTTGATTTTTCTAAAGTATTTGAATCTATTGGTGTTTCCAATTTCTTATGAGATATTATTGTTATTAGTTTAAAGTTTTTGAACCCCAATTAAAAGAGATGTAAAGAGACACAATAAGAACTGTTTTAGGGTTATAAGCCATTATCTCTACAGGTCGAATAAAAAAATCAGTAACTGCACCAACTTCAATGTTTCTAATTCTATCATCCTCTTGAGCAAAATCGAAACTTAACCCTGATTTGTAATATACTCCGGGGTGAAAAGCAGTTTGAGATAAACCTTTGAAAAACGAAGACCTGCCCAAGATAGCCGCTGGGCGATGAATCTCTGGATCATACCTTTCGGAACGAGGTGCAAGCGGAAATGGATCATTTGATAATTGACGTATTTCTAAATAAATTGGTTTTGCAAGACCAATTGAAGCACCTAAGTAATTGTGCCATCTAATTTCTAAAGCACCCGGAACTTCTTTGGCATAAATTACTTTTTGCAAACCATAACCAAGCCTTAAAGTAGAGAAAAAGTTTAACTTTCCTAAAACAAAACTTTTGTTGTTTCCTTGAATTGTATTTTGAACTTTTACTTCTTTTGGGTGTCTGATTGTAGCAAATTCAAATTCATAAACCCCGTCTATTTTACCGGTAATGTGCTTTCCTTGCCTGTAATTAAATCCCCAACCTCTTGAATGGATGATTAAAGATTTGGTTTGCATTTTTTTGTAAAGCAATTTAGGACCATCCAAAGAAGCTTGCTGGGCAAAGCAATAGTTTACGCCAAACAAAAAAACAAGAAAAAAAGCTATGTATATTTTAAGACTCTTCATTTAGTGTGACAAAAATAAAAATATATAATGAACATTTCCATGATAGATACTCTAATTTGAGTTTATAGGTATATTTAACAAAAGCTTAAAAAAAATGTTGAATCTCGAAAGACGGTTTATTAATTTCCGTTCAACTGAGTATAAATCTTGCTTACATCTACAATAAACTTGTTTCTAAGCAACCTTCTTCCTATTAAAACGGGATATTTCATTGAACCTCTATCTGTAAGCGACATTAACGTTTTTATCTTTCTATTTCCAATTTGTATGGTTGTTTTTATTACAAAACGTTCTTCTAAATCGCCAAAGGAGTTTTTAATTTGTTTCTTTTCGTATTGATTAAAAACAATTTCTCTTTCATTGTAATCTGGGTGAGATGGGTCTAATAATTTGAAAAATAATTTCTTTTTATTGTTCTCCATCTTTTCAACTATATCATGGCAGTGAAGAGCTGTTGTATATGCACCGGTATCAATTTTTGCATCAATTTCAAAAAGCTGCAAATTAGGAAAATTTACCTTTTCTACCCTACCTAAAACGTTCATCAGAAAAAATCAGTAATCGTGAATACAATAAAAATATACTACATTTAAATTAATTGACTAATTGCAATTTCAAATGCCGTTTTTGCAAAATTATTCTTTGAGTTGTTTTTGTTGTAAACTTTTTGAATTGCTTTTTTAATTGTTTCCGAAGTATCATTAAAAATAGCTTTATCAGAGAGCTCCACGTTTGATTGCATAAGGTAAGCAAAAACTCTTGCCATTCCGCAATTGGCAATAAAGTCGGGTATTAAAGCCACTTTGTTATCCGTATATTCTGAGATTGGTCCAAAGAAAATTTCGGGATCAGCAAAAGGGACATTTGCTCCGCAGCTCACAACTTCTAGCCCGCCTGAAATTAATCTGTCTATCTCTGTTTTTTGAACTAATCTTGAGGCAGCCGCAGGAATAAATATTTCGGCACCTATGTCCCAAACTTTTGAGTTAGTTTCTTCGAAACTTAACAACTGAGGAGTGTATAAACTGTTGTTTCGTTTTTCGAGAAACAGCCTGCGTATTTCTTCATAATCCAACCCTTCGGTGCTAACAATGCCAGAAGTTCTATCGATTATTCCAGTGATTAATACTCCAAGTTTGGAGAGATAAAATGCAGCCGCCGCAGCAACATTACCCCAACCTTGAATAACAGCTCTTTTACCTGCAATTGAACCGCCATAAATATCATAATAATGCTTTACTGATTGCGCCACACCATATCCGGTAATCATATCTGCAACAACATATTTCCTAGTTAAATCTGGAGAGTAATTTGGGTCTTCTAATACTTTAGAAACGCCGGTTCTTAATTGACCAATTTTATGAATTTTTTCGTTTTCTTTGGGTGCAAAGTGACCATTAAGCACTCCTTCTTGGGGATGCCACAACCCTAAATCTTCTGTGATAGGAATAACCTCGTGAATTTCATCAACATTTAAATCACCTCCTGTTCCATAATAATTTTTTAGCAATGGAATTACGGCTTTGTACCATCTTTTTAAAACTTCTTTTTTTCTTGGGTCTTGCGGGTCAAAATTAATTCCAGACTTTGCACCACCAATTGGTGGTCCGGAAACAGTAAATTTAACTTCCATTGTTTTGGCAAGACTTTCTACTTCTCTTTTATCTAAACCCTTTCTCATACGGGTTCCTCCGCCTGCAGCACCGCCACGTAAAGAATTAATAACAATCCAGCCTTGAGCTTCTGATTCAGAATCTTTCCATTCAAAGACAATTTCGGGTTTTTTATTTTCAAACTTTTCTAATAAATCTTTCATAACAATTTTTTTTTACAATAAAGATAAAAAACTTCACTTAAAGATTTGGCAAAGTAATAAAACCATTCTTACATTTGTATAATAAGCAAAAAATAAATCTGAATAGAATTTTTCCATAAACTCATGAAAAAAACTACAGGCAATAAAAAAACATCAGCACCGCAAAAAAAATCGGCATCTGCTAGTGCGGCAAAAAAAGCTCCTACAAAAGCTCCTGCAAAACCTGCAGCAAAATCTACAAAAAAACCTAAGCCAAGTGAAATTGACGATGAGCTCGATGAGTTTATGGACGATGAATTAGGATTAGATAATTTTGATTCGGGCTTTGATGACGACGACGATGATTTTTAATTTATAAAAACTTCAATAGTTATTGCATTTCAGGGGAAGTAAACAGCTCCTGAGCACGAAGCCCTTGAGGCTCCGGTAACTTCGGGTATTGTGTTGATTTTGTTTTGCCACCTTAGTAAACCAAGGTATGCAAATATTAAGGCTTCTTTAAAATTAATAATATCTTCGTTGGGGATATAAATATTTCCTTTGCAATAGTTTTTAACAAGACCAACTAGATATGTATTTAATGCACCCCCTCCAGAAAGAAGAATATTTGGATTCTTGATATGTTTAGGCAGATTTTTTGAAATTTGAAGTGCAATGTGATGGCAGGTGGTGCAAAGTATGTCCTCTATGGGTTTGTTATAACTTTGAAGTAATGGAATAACCTGTTCGTGAATCCAGAATTTGTCGAGAGATTTCGGCGGAGCCTCATCCAAAAACTCAAGTTGATTTAGCTTTTCAAGTAACTCAAAAATAGGTAAGCCGTTAGCTGCTAACAATCCTTCTCTATCAAAATCTAAGTCTTTTTTTCTGGCAAAATAATTTAAAACCTGATTTCCAGCGCAAATGTCATAAGCGTAAGTTTTATCATTAAGTCCTTTGTAAGTGATATTAATTATACCTCCTAAGTTTATGCACACATCATACTCGCTAAATAAATCTCTATCGCCAATAGGAACAAGAGGTGCACCCTGTCCGTTTAGTGCAACATCATTTCTTCTGAAATCACAAACAACAGGCAAATTTGTGAGTGCAGCAATGGCCGCTCCACTTCCTATTTGTGAAGTAATTTTATTTGGAATATCATGAAACAAAGTATGACCGTGAGAAGAAATAAACTGTGGTTTTTCTTTTTCAGTGGATAAAAAATCGTTAATTATTTGTGAATAAAAATTAGCTATAGTTGTATCTAGAATAACAAATTCTTTTGCTGATAAGTTTTGAGCATTGAATAATGTATTAAAAAGTTCATCCGGATATTCAATGGTTTGACCTTTTAACATTTTACATGTTTTAAAATCATTACCTGTAAATTCGCACAACGCTAAATCCACGCCATCTAATGAACTTCCCGACATAAGACCTAGAACAACTATTCTTTCTTCCATACTATTTTTTGAATTGAATTTGTATTTTGAATTATTTTGGCAAGTAAAACTGCAATTGAGAAAGGGATTGAAAATGCACTTAAACTTAAATTATTAAACATCGGGTGCAAAAAAAACAATAAAATCAAAGAGAAAGAAGTTAATACCGGAATTAATATTAAAGTGTAATTGTAATTAGAACTAATTAAATGCTGAAAAGCTAAAGCAACTAAAACGAAGTTAAAGCCATAGAAATAAAATGAAATAAGGTGGTTACCAAAATTAAAAAAAATTAAAACTATTGCTACTACTGAAACTGCTACAACAACATTTATAAAACTCTTTACATTAAATATTATCAACAATATGGCCAGCGCTAGCCCTTGCCACCAATTTGTAAGAAAACACATTGCTGAAAAGCAATGACTTATTATTGTAAAAAACGTAAGTATAAAATTTGTTTTAAATGCAGTTTCAATAACCGGAATTGAGCCTATTTGGGGCTTGAATAATAGTAACAATAAAAACGAAGTTATAATAAATGGGAAGGAGAGAAATGGTAGTTTATAAGCACGAAATAAATTTGTAATGACCATGGTAAAAAACATAGCAATAGCTCCCGAAAAAAAAGCAAGAATAAAGTTATTGTGATAAAACAAATAGATAGCTCCACCAGACAAAAATGGATTTACACCAAATTCTCCAGACATCATAAGTTTGGAATTAAACTTAAAAACAGGAGCAGTCAATATAGAGGCAGTTATGGCAAAAGCCGCATTTAATGCAAGATATGGAGAGGTTAAAGTGAGTAAAAAAATTAAAATTCCGTAGGTAATATTCGATTCAAAAAAAAGTTGTGAGTAGGAGCGAAAGAATACGGTGAAAAAATAGTTGAAGCTTTGTTTCATTTACAAAGCAAATAAAGTAAAAAATAATTTTGTAAAGAATTTTATATTTCTTCTTCTCCCCAAAAACCTTTAAATTTAATAACCTTTAAATCGTTCTTAATACAAATTTGACAGGCTAATCTTAGTTTGGAGTCTTTAATAAATGGGGGAAGTTTTAATCGAAAAGTTTCTATTCTATTTGGGGGATTTACACTACCTGTAATTTTAACAGCACACGTACCGCAAGTGCCTAATCCTTTACAATTTAAATAATTGGAATTATCGTTATGTAATTTTTTATTGTGTTTTTTTAAAAAATTTCTAAGGTTTTGTCCATCACTTGCCAGCAATTCCTCTTCTCCAAATATAACCTTGTGTTTAATCATAACGGGTTTGAAAACACAAAATCAACAAATATGTTTAGTTTAAAATTTTTTACTTGTACTTATTCATTGATATTTGCTTTTGTCTTGTGCATTTAAATCTATCAATAGAATCGGTTCTGAGGTTTAGATGTTTTGTTTTTCTTCCTGTCATTCTTTTTCTCCACATTTTAAAACTACTTGTTTTCATATTTTTTCGCATTAGTTCAATTACTTCACTTTCGTTAAGCATAAATTGTAATTTTATAGCTTCAAAAGGTGTTCTATCTTCCCAAGCCATTTCAATAATTCTATCAATATCGTTTGAGTTTAACTGTTCCATAAATTAGTATATCGTTTTTGTGGGTCGTATATTTTTTGTTGTTTTTCTATATTAAAATATCTGTTTGTTCTTGGGTCATTGCCCTTTCCGGCCAAATAGCTCCAATTTCCATAATTACTTGCCACATCATAATCTATCAAGTATTCTTGAAAGTGTTTTGCCCCCAATTGCCAAGATAGTTTTAAATCGTTTATAAGAAAAGACGCTATATTTTGTCTGCCTCTATTACTCATAAATCCTGTGTTTAATAATTCTTTCATGTTGGCATCTACAAATGGAACTCCGGTATTTCCGGTTTTCCATTTCACAAAATTAATTTTCTGCTCCTCGCTGGTGAAAAGTGATTTGTTTTTTTTGAATCTAAAATAACATCTGGGAAAAAACTGCATATTAAATTGAAAAAAATCTCTCCAAAGCAATTCAAAAATTACCCAATATGTAGATTCATTTTTTAAGATTTGACTTTCATACTTTTTTATTTCCCAATAAATTCTTCTTGGAGAAATTGCTCCCACTGCAAGCCAAGCAGAGAATTTGGTTGAATAATCCATTCCAAGTAATTCATTGCGAGTTTCTTTGTAAGTATCTATTTTATTGGTTTCCCAGAGATAATACTCAAGCCGTTTTAAAGCAATTGTTTCTCCACCTTCTAAAATTATTTGACTATTAGTGGGAGGTAAATTAAATTTTTGCAACCTATTTTCTAGTTTGTAAAAATTATAAAAAGCTTGGGTATTAATTTTTTTTGGCAATGGAATTTCTTCTCTAACATCAAAATCGAGCTCGACTAGCTTTCTAAATTGTGTAAAAATTTGAGGAAAATTTAAACTAGAAAATTTTAAGTCGTCCGCATGAATTAATGTATTGCAAGAAAACAATTTTAGAGTAATTTGTTTTGAATTGCAGAACTCAGCTAGTTTATTTTCTAGTTCCTTTTCTTCTGTTCCGGGAAAACTATGAGCAAAAATAGTTGAAGCGTTAAACTCGTCTATTTTTTCTTTAAGAATTTCAAATGTATTGCCTTTTAAAATAAGCAATGGGACGTTTATTTTTGCGAGATTATTTTGCAAATCAAAGAGCGACTCTACAATAAAATTATACCTAAAATTTCCAAGTTTTTTTAATCCATCTTTGTCCGTTTCAACATCTTTTTCATCAAAAATATATATGCCTATGCAATTTCCGGTTTTTGAAGATTCAAAAACTATGGGATTATCATGTATTCTTAAATCGTTTCTAAACCAAATTAGCGTTGTTTCTTCCATCTTTATTTATGCTTTGTTTCTATATTTTGAAGCACATAATTTACTGCAGTATTTAACATCAGTCCAATTTTTTTTCCACTTCTTCCTCCATGAAAAGGGTCTGTTGCAATAGAGGCAATTTTTTTGAGGCAAGTTTTGTTTTTTTATTCCTTTCATCATTTATTCTTTTTCTGGATTTTACATGAGAGGTTAAAATTCTTGTAACTTCATTTTTAGAATTTTCAGTTTTTAGTATTGAGGCAATTTGTTCTTTTGCATTTTTGGAACTTGAGTTTAAATCTACAATAGGAGCTGGATAATCTTTTCCAATTAAACACATATACATTTCTTGTTCAAGCTCAGTAGCTTTGTGGGGCTCATGAATTAAATGAGTAGGATAATCTTTTAACTCTGGAATCCACATTTTAATAAATTTTCCATTAGAATCGTGTTTTACAGAGTTTAATGTTGGATTGTAAATCCTCATGGCATTTGTGCCAACTGTGCAAGCTTGCATCTGCATTTGAGGGTAATGAATTCCTGGTTCAAAGTCTAAAAACATTTTTGCTAAATGTTTGCTAGCAATTTGCCAGGGTTGAAAAAGATTGGCAGTAAAGAAAGAAACAACCATTGCTCTCATTCTAAAATTTATATAGCCTGTTTCTTTTAAGCACCTCATATTGGCATCCACTAAAGGGAAGCCTGTTTTACCATTTTTCCATGCTTCTAAATAAATTTCATTTGTTTTGTTTCTAATGCAATTGTATGCCGTATTAAAATTTTCTTTTTCGATTCTACATTCACTTTCAAATTTTTGAATAAAGTGACAATGCCAGTGCAGACGACTTATAAAATTATACAGGGGGCGTTTGTTTTCTGTTTTATCTAGGGCAAAAATTGTTTCCTGATATACTTGTCGCATCGATAAATTTCCATAGGCCAAATAGGGAGAAAGTCGGCTACATGATTTTCGAGAATTAATTGGTTTTGAAATTCCGCTGCTGTAATATTTGTAACGATGTTTTAAAAAACTTTGCAAATATCTCTCCCCAAATGTTTCACCTCCTGGCTGGAAATTTGGATTAATTTCGAATATTTCTTTTGAAAGGAATTTTTTAATGTCTGGAAAATGTGAATTAGCATCAACTATTTCTAACTCTGAAATTTTATTAATAAATTGGGGTTCATGCATTACTTTTTCCCAATTTGTGGACCAAGATTTTCTGTTCTTTAATCCTCTAATGATTGCACCATTGGGGAATTCTATCCATTTAATATTATTTATTTTGCACCAATTATTTACTTCTTTGTCTCTGTTGAATGTTATTTCTATTCCGGTTTCTTGGGTAGAAAAAATAGTTTGAATTGTAAAAACCGAATTTAATTTATCTAATACTTCAATGATATCACCGTGGCAAATGGTAAGCGTTTTTTGAACGTTTAGTAATTGATTGTTCATGCACTGCAACGATTGCCATATAAATCTAAAATGCCTTAAATCGCTGGTAGGAGCATTTAATAGTATTGGTTCAAACACATACAACAGTACCGTTGGAATGGAATAACTACTTGCATGAAATAATGGCTGATGATCTTTTAACCTTAAATCTCTTTTGAACCAAACTAAATTAACTTCTTCACGAATTGTTAGGTTTGGCATAAGGCAATCTGGATATTAAATTTGATTCGTAGTAAGCATCTAAGCCAACGCAGTTAATACTATTTGCAGCAAGATGATTTACAAATCCATCTTCATCAATTACATTGTTTTTAAAGATTATTTCTTGCAATGAGGCTATCAAAAGCACTGTATTATTTATTGTTAATTCAATGTGTTGTTCATATTTCATTACTAAAACAATAGAGCTTTCGTCAATGTAAGGAACGTTATACTTTTTATTCCATATTGTTTTTAATCCGTTAACTTCTGCTTCATTAATTAATAACGGATACCTTGCCGAAGTTTGATGAGCTGCTTTGTAAATTTCTTTTGTTACATTATTTACTGTAAAGTATTTACTGTAAAGTATGTTTTGATAAGTGTGCCTGTTAACCTCAGGAGGCCTTATGGTAATTGAAGCTAAACTGGGGTTAGCCCCCAAATGGTTAAGGGAGTTAAACACAGCAAAATTCACATTTTGTTTTTCATCGCAAGTTCCTATCAACGACAAATTTCTGAATCCCCATAAAGAGTTTACAAATGTTGCTCTGTACCTTTGCTCCATTTGAGCAATATCATCAAACGATATTATTTTCATTAGATTAATTTAACCGAAGACATTCCACCGTCCATTGTAAATATTTGTCCGGTAACGAAAGAACTTTCTGTACTTACTAAAAAAGTTGCCATAGCAGCTAAGTCTTGCGGTTCGCCAATTTTGTTTAGCGGATGTCTTTTTTGGGAAGCTTCTATTTTTTCTGGCGAAGAAAGTAGCTTTGCCGCCAAGGGAGTATTTGTTAATGAAGGTGCAATTGCATTGAACCTAATTGTTGGAGAATATTCTGCGGCCAAAGATTTGCATAAGCCTTCTAAAGCTCCTTTTGCAGATGCTATCCCCGCATGAAAAGGCATACCCATTTTAACTGCTACCGTGCTAAATAAAACCACCGATGAATTCCCATTCTTTTTAAGCATTGGCAGAGCTGCTTGAATAACTTCTACTGCACCAAAAAAATTTATTTGAAACTCTTTTAAAAAATCTTCTTTAGAAATTCTATTAAACGGTTTTAAATTTATTGTTCCAGGAAAATAAATTAATCCGGCTAAGTTATCGGGCAAGAAACTTGAGTCGAATTTGCCCTGCTCAACGTCCCATTCAATAAAACTAAATTCGGCATCTATTTGTGGTTTTTTTCTTGCAGCAACAAAAACATTCTTCCCTTTAGCGGTTAAATCTTTTAATGATTCTAAACCTATTCCGGAGTTTCCTCCAATTAGTAATATATTTTCCATAAATATTTTTTAGCTTTAGCTCAACAAAATCAAACTAAAAAGGTTTAATGTAAAAACTAAAAAGATGGCAAGGACAAATTTTTATTTAATAGAAACTATTAGAAAAACAGCGGAACAGCTAAAAAACAGTTCCAGCTATCAATGGGGGCACATGGGCAGCTGCAATTGTGGACATTTAGTGCAGGAAATAACAAAGCTAAATGCGGCACAAATTCATGAATATGCTATGGCAAATTGTATGGGCGATTGGAGTGAACAATCGCAAATGTTTTGTGGAACAGGAAATATGCCAATGGATTTGTTGTTTTCTGAACTTATTAATGTAGGGCTTGATATGAATGATATTAAACATTTAGAAAAATGTTCAGACCCCAAAGTACTGAGTGAAATGCCGGAAGGAAAGAAATTTCCAAAAAATAACATAAAGGAAGATGTTGTTTTATATATGGAAACTTGGGCAAAAGTGTTGGAAGAAGAACTCCTAGAAAAAATTGAAATAAACTTTACAGAAACTGTTGAAGCATAAAGCTCATTGAACAAAAAAACCTTGAAATTTACTTCAACGTTTTTTTGTTTAAATTAAATTATTCTGCAAGCTTTACTTTTACTGCATTTATGCCTTTCTTGCCTTCTTGCAATTCAAAAAGCACTTCGTCGCCATCTTTTATTTTTTGCTCCACACCCGAGGAGTGAACAAAATATTCTGTGCTTGTTTCAATGTCTTTAATAAAACCGTATCCTTTAGTTTGATTAAAAAATTTTACTGTACCTTTTTTCATGATTAAATATGTTAAATTCATGAACAAAGTTAAAAGAATTCTGAAATTTCAAAAATTATTTAGAAAAAAAAATACCTGAGAAATAGTTTAAGAAACTAAAACAAACAAAACTTAAATTTTTTTCTCAGGTGATAAACAAACAAAACAAACTATTTAATAACTAATTTTTTTAATTGAATAAAA
>CAIMMJ010000421.1 GCA_903842515.1 uncultured Bacteroidota bacterium
ATAAAACGACTTAATTATTTTATCGGTAATATCTTTATGTAAAAGTTCCATACATCAGTGGTTTATCTGTTAAATCAGCGTCATCGGTGTTCCTTTTATGTAAAACGTTTTTATAAATTTCCATACATCAGTGTTCATCCGTCAAATCCGTGTCATCTGTGTTCCTTTTTTTACGGAAACATAAATTGATTTCACCACCCAAAATAAACTTGATGAAAAACTTATTTACCTATCTTATTAGAATGAAGTAAATTTTCTGGCACTTCCCTAATATTCCATACCAAACCTAGCCATGAAAAAACTTTTATTATGTAATAAGTGGGGTCAAATTCCCACCAAAAAAAACCTTGGCGAGTAGAGCTTTGAAAATAATGGTGATTGTTGTGCCAGCCCTCACCCATGGTAATTACTGCAAACAAAAAGTTGTTTCTGGATTTATCTGTGGTGTTGTATCTTCTTCCTCCAAACAGATGCATCAAAGAGTTGATGGTAAATGTGCCGTGAAACAAAATTACAGTGCTAAAACAAAATCCAGCGAACAAAGTAGATAAACCTGCTGTCCAATCTGTAAAACCTGTTCCGTTTACCATGTTTCCTGTAAAATAGACACCTATGGCTAAAATAATAGCTGGCAATAAATGGTATTTGTTTAAAAAAACCAATTCTTTGTACTTAGAAAAATCTTTTATTAATTCGTATTTGGTTTCTTTGTAGTCTGGGCCAACAATCCAACCTACATGAGCATACCAAAATCCGTAAATGTTCGCAGAGTGCGGGTCGTCTGGTGTATCGCTGTGTTTGTGATGCACTCTATGATTGGCTGCCCACCATAGTGCTCCTTTTTGCATACTTGTTTGAGCAAAAAATGCCAGCAAAAACTGAAATACTCTAGAAGTTGCAAATGTTCTGTGAGAAAAATAGCGGTGATAGCCAGCTGTAATAAAAAACATTCTTATAAAATACAACGCCACCAAGAGCCACCAATCAAATTTGGTTGCCCCAGTAAAGAGCAGTAAAAATGGGGTAAGATGAAAAAGAATAAATCCAATTTCGTCTTTTATTACAGGTTTATTTCTTGTTTGTTTTTCCATAAAATTTTGCGGTGCAAAGCTAAACTATTATTTGGCTCATTTTTGAGTTTAATCGTTAAAAAACACACTTGGGCTGTAAATGTTTAATTATTTTATTTTTCTTGTGTATCACTCAACTTTCAAACCCTCATCAAATTTCTTTTGCAGGGATTTCCGCCACCGTCAATCAACACAACTTGGCAGAATATTCGTCTCGTTAAGTTTTGAAAAATCTCAGCTACAACTGAAAAACCGATCTGCAACAGTTGGAAGATTTATTTTACCAACATAACTATTTCCCAGCCTGCCTGGTTTCTATACGACCAAATTTATAAACAGCTACACTTTTGGTTGGTGTTATCACCAACTAAATTTCTTTCTTGGTTCCACTCGTCTTAAGTTTCATTACCTAACAACAGTCTTTCAAGCAAAAATCCCCTCTCCATACTTGCAGAGCTTAGCTTCAAATAATATTTTGCTTAATTTAATCTCCACAGTCCTAAAATAGATTGCTTTTTAAAAAAAAATATGTAAAAATCATTTGTGTCCCATAATTTAATACAAACTTTCGACAAAAAAATTTGTTATTTACTAATATAATCATAACTTTATCGGTTGATTTTATTTACAATATGTTATCAAGACAATTAGGAAAAAATTAAATAAAAAATATATGAAAAAGTTTTACTCTTTCAAAAACGCTTTACTTGCTGCATTGCTTGCTTTGATGAGCGGAGCGAGTTACAGCCAAAGCGCCGGATTCAACAACACATTCATCGTATTGTCCTTGAATGGTGGTGCCAACGCTTATTATGACCTAAATGCAGCAACAGCAAACCCAGATTTCAACACAGCAAGTTTGGGAACTTTTGCTGCGGGCTCTTCTAATTTAATTCTGAAAGGTGCGGAGCATAACGTTTACAAATGCGGAGGTGCTGATCTCACAAGTACAAGACTTAATTATAGAATTTATCCTACAGCTTCCCCAAGCGGATCGTATACAGCCCAAAGCATCGGTTTTACCAGTGGCTTCGGCAATGGCTGTGGTGGACAGGATCAGGTATGGTCTAATACAGGTCTTACAACAAACTTGCTAACAGGACTCGGCACTGGTTCTTACACCATTGAGGTCTATTCCGATGCAACCATTACCTGCTGCGGTGGAACTGCCTTTGCTTCAAATTCAGGTAATAACTACAAGGCAACTTTTACTGTCTCTAGTATCATTTGGGCAAATACAGGAGCATCAACGGCGTGGTATACAGCCGCGAACTGGAATCCGAGCACAGCTTCTGGAGCTTGGCTTACAGGAAGCGTTGCCGAATTCCAAAACGCAGGTACTGCAACAACGGCAGGTATTAATATGGGAACAGCGTCTCTTTCTATTGGACAAATAGATATAACAGCTGCCAGAACAAGAGCGCTGACTATTAATAATAGTTCTGCTACAACTGGTTCACTTACTCTGAATGGTGTATCTCTTGGCAGTAATTCTAATGTTATATTGAGAAATAATGCTGCTTCTTCAAATCTATTGACGATTCAGAATGGTTCAGGCACTATGAATGTAGCGCTTGGTAATGCGACCACTAATGTTATTGATGCAGCGAGTCCTATTACAATAAGTTCAAATATTACAGGCGCATCTCGCAGCATAACCAAAATTGGATCGGGAACTCTAACGCTTTCCGGAACAAACACTTATTCCGGCGGAACGATTATCTCCGGCGGAACGGTTTCCGCAGGTGTTGCAGCTAATCTCGGCGACGCTGGTGGGGCCATCACGCTTGGAAGCGGGGCTACGTCTGCTACCCTTTCTGCTACAAGTTCTTTCACCAGAAATGTGCTCAATGTGACAACCTCATCCACAGCGGGAGTGATAGATGTGGCTGCATCTCAGACGTTAACACTTGGAGCCCTCAATACAGCAAGCGGAACAGATAACACCACCAAATTCGGAAAATCAGGCGCGGGCACGCTCACACTGTCAGGTGCCGGAAGCTATGTTGGACAAACACAAATTGGCCAGGGAATCGTTATCGTATCAAATAATGCAGGTTTAGGTACAAATAACTCTACTGTAGCCCGCGGCATTGACCTCGGACTGAATGTGGGTGATGTTTCACAAGCGAATAATGTCTCCGTGCTTGCAACTACAGGAATTACGGTTCCTCAATCTATTTATGTAGCACCCAACACTACCGCTGCTACAAGAACAATTGGCACAAGTGGTGCAACGGCATCAGCTACCTTTTCAAATGAAGTATACCTGGATGGATCTGCTACGCTTGCACCGGTATCTGGAGGTACATTGACCATGAGCGGAAACATCATCAATACAGGTGGACTTTCGACGACTACTGGAACAACATTATTATCAGGTACTAATACATACTCCGGAACCACAACAGTAAGTTCCGGTACATTACGAATTGGTAGTACATCAGCCTTGGGGTCCACAGCAGCAGGTACTTCCATTACAAGCGGTGCAGTACTTGACCTGAATGGAATTAATTACTCTAGTGCAGAAGCTTTAACTGTTAATGGAACCGGCATTTCCAGTGGTGGTGCCATTATTAACAGTTCGGCAACCGGAGCAACATACGCCGGCTTGCTTACATTAGGCAGTGCAAGTAGGATTGTTGGTGGTACGGGCACCATAGCCATTTCAAATACGGGAACAATTACAGGTAGTGGCTTTGGACTAACTTTAGGCGGAGCCCAAGGAGGCTCCATTGCTAGTATTATTGGAACCGGCACTGGTACCTTAACTAAGCTGGACGCAGGCACATGGACTTTGTCGGGTGCCAATACTTACACAGGGGCTACTACCATTTCAGGAGGTACACTGCGATTGGGTGCAGCAGGTGTTGTTGCCGACGGTTCGGCAATTTCGCTGGGCGGAGGTACATTGAGCAGCGGTGCAAGCGCCGGATTCTCAGAAACCATGGGAACACTTGCGCTTACAGCCAACTCAATCATCGCGCTAGGCACGGGTAATCATACCCTCACCTTTGCCAACTCAAGCGCGGTGAGTTGGACAGCTGCAACCACCCTTACCATTACAGGTTGGACGGGAACTGCTGGTTCTAGTGGCACAGCCGGAAGAATATTTGTTGGAACATTATCCACTCATTTAACGGCAGGTCAATTGGGTCAAATCACTTTTACAGGATATCCGGGAACACCAATTTTATTGTCTACAGGAGAGTTGGTTCCAGCTACACCATCTATTGCTATTTCAGGAGTTGATCCTGGAGCAAGTTCCATAACTGTTGGAACAAACAATGTCATTTTACATCAGTACAACCTAGCAGTTACAGTATTGAGTGCGACATTAACAGGATTGAATGTAACAACAGCTGGAACATATGCTACAGCTGACATTACCAACCTAAAAGTTCGTTATTCAACTGATGCTGTATTGGATGGCGCTGATGCTACTTTAAGTACTTTAACTGCTCCAGCAACGGCCGGATCATTAACTTTCCCATCATTTTCTTCCCAAGCAATTAGCAGCGGAGCAACTGGCTACATATTTATTACAGCCGATGTAGCTGTTGGAGCCACAGCAGGAAATACAATTAATATTGCTTCCAACGCCTTCACTAATTTCACCTTTTCTGCAGGAACAAAAACAGGTACAGATCCTGTAGCTGCTGCTGGTACAAAAACATTCTCCAGCTTGCTTCCTTCAATTGCCATCAGCAATTCTGCACCAGCATCGAGCAACCAAAATGCAGGTACAAACGATGTTATTTTACAACGCTTAGATTTTGCAGTTACTGTTACAGGAACAACATTCAACGGATTAACTGTAACAACTGCTGGAA
>CAIMMJ010000422.1 GCA_903842515.1 uncultured Bacteroidota bacterium
CTAAATCTGTTGGCGGTTTGCATGGTTTTCCTGACTTAATGTCTACAAAAACAAGTGTAGTATCACCTTTGTTTAATAATTCATTTTTTTGATTGTACATTTCGTATTCAAAATAAATTCTGGTAGAAGGAATTTCTTTTATTATTGTAACAACTGTAAGTAAATCATCATAAAAAGCAGGTTTAAAATATTTAATGGAAAATTCAAGAACAGGGAGCATAATGCCACTGTCTTCCATCTTTTTATATGAAAATCCTAAGTCTCTTAATGCTTCCACTCTTCCTACTTCATAATATTGAGAATAGTTACCATAATAAACATATCCCATTCTATCAGTTTCGGCGTATCTTACCCTAACAGTTGTTTCGCTTTTGTACATTTTCTAATTTACAATAGTAGCAATTATTTTAGAAAAAGAACTTCCATCCCAATCAAAATAAATTATAACTAAAAACTATTCTTATTCAAACTTACTTATTAATATTGTTGTGCCTAATATCTATGAAAAAAAACAAACTACCTATTTTAGTATTATTTGTAAGCATTTATTTTTCTTGTAAAACTTCATCCGTTCACTTAAACACAATAAACCAACAATCTATTCAAATGAATAAGGAAGTGGTGAGCGATGAAGAATTTACCAAAGAAATTGAACCATTTAAAACCATTTTAGACAAAGAAATGAATACAGTTTTAATTGTTTCGGAAAACGAAGCACTTAAAGGTACTCCAGAAAGTGAACTAGGCAATGTTGTTACAGATATGGTTTTATACAAAGCCAAACAGTATGCTCAGTCTATAAATAAAAATGTAGATTTTTGTATGCTAAATAATGGTGGATTAAGAGGCTCTTTGCCAAAAGGTGACATTAGTTTAGGAAAAATATTTGAGTTAATGCCTTTTGAAAATGAAATTGCTTTGGTTACATTAACAGGAGAAAAAACGCAGCAGTTATTTAACTTTGTTTCTAAGGTTGGTGGAGCACCAATGAGTGGGGTAAAGTTTGCTATTACTGATTCTGCTGCAGTAGATATTTTTATAAACGGTGTTCCATTTGACGCAACAAAAAATTACACGGTTGCCACCAGCGATTATTTAGCTTATGGTGGAGATAAATACAGCTTTTTTAAAAACCCCGTAGAATTTATTTTTTTAAAACATAAACTTAGAGATTCAATGGTAGAATACTTAATCGAGGAAGGAAAAAAAGGAAATACGCTTAAACCAAAAAAAGATGGAAGAATTTACAAAAAATAACAACAGAAGGCGATTCATAAAAAATTCATTTTTAGGCATTATTGGAGCTTCTCAAATTCCTTTGGATTTATTTGCAAAAGAAGATGTAATAAAACTCACCGTTTTGCACACAAACGATGTTCACAGCCACATAGATCCATTCCCTGACAACGACCCAAAATTTGCAGGATTAGGTGGGGTTGCAAGAAGAGCAACTTTGGTAAAAAAAATAAGAGAACAAGAAAAAAATGTGTTGCTTTTAGATGCAGGAGATATTTATCAGGGCACGCCTTACTTTAATAGGTACGGTGGAGAATTAGAAGTGAAATTAATGAGTAAAATGGGATACGATGCAAGTGCAATTGGCAATCATGATTTTGACAATGGTATTGAAGGAATTGTAAAAAACTTGCCATTGTTCTCTTTCCCTTTGTTGTGTGCTAACTATGATTTTAGTGAAACAGCATTAAACGGAAAAACAAGTGAGTATAAAATATTTGAAAAAGAAGGATTAAAAATTGGTGTTTTTGGTTTAGGGATTGAGCTCGAAGGGCTTGTGGATAGAAGGATGTATGGAAAAACAAAATACAATGATCCTGAAGTAGCATCTGCTAGAATGGCTCTGTTTTTAAAGAACGAAAAAAAATGTGATTTAATTATTTGTCTTTCTCACTTGGGATATAAATACCAAGAAAGAAAAATTAGTGATCTTGAGTTGGCAAAACAATCCAGATTTATTGATATTATAATTGGTGGTCACACACATACCTTTTTAGATAAACCAATTTTGCAAAAAAATAGAGATGGAAAAGAGGTTCATGTTTGCCAGGTGGGTTGGGCTGGAATAAAACTCGGAAAGCTAGATATAACCTTTGATAGAGGAAGTATGAAAAGAAAAAAAATAGAAGGAACTTCAATGAATATATTTCAAAAAGATTTTTTTAGTTCGCACATTTAACTAAAATAAATAGTAACTGCAAGAGATATTTTTGTCAAAAAAACTTTTTTTTAAGTAAGTTTTTCCACAAAAAAAAACTAATTTCGACGGTCTCAAAAATTGAATTTGTTCAAAAGTAAGCACTTAGATAAAAAATGAAAAATACAACACAAAAATTATTTTTTTATTCACCTTTTTTTTAACAAATTTGTTCGTGCGATTGAGAAATCCAATCGCACTTTTTTTGCGACAATAAAAAACAAGTATATACCATAAAAATATTTTAGAGTAGATGGAAAAGAGTTATGAAAGTGTTTGGCAAAATTGTCTGTCCATAATAAAAGACAATGTGAGTGCACAAAGCTTCAGAACATGGTTTGAACCAATAAAAGCAATTAAGTTTGCAGATAATGTATTAACCATACAAGTGCCAAGTCAATTTTTTTACGAATGGCTAGAAGAACATTATATTGACTTGCTAAAAAAAACAATCAAGAAAGAATTGGGAGCTAGTGGAAGATTAGAATACAATATTGTTATGGAAAACACCTATAACAATTCTAAACCATACACTGTAAGTGTTCCTACTAGTAATAAAAAAGCTGTTGGCAATCCTTCAGTTGCAATGCCGCTAGACATCAATACAAATGGCATAAGAAATCCATTTATAATTCCGGGTCTAAAAAAGATAAATGTAGAATCACAATTAAATCCTAATTATTCTTTTGAAAATTTTATTGAAGGAGAATGCAATCGTTTAGCCCGTTCTGCTGGATTTGCAGTTTCTAACAAACCGGGAGGAACCTCATTTAATCCTCTATTTATTTATGGAGGCGTTGGTTTAGGAAAAACACATTTAATGCACTCCATTGGAATTCAAATTAAAAATCAATTTCCAAATAAAACAGTTTTGTATGTAAATGCAGAGAAGTTTATGCACCAATACATAGATTCTGTTAGAAACAACGACACAAATGATTTTATTCATTTCTACCAAATGATAGATGTGTTGTTGATGGATGATGTTCAATGGTTTGCAGGAAAAGATAAAACACAAGATATTTTCTTCCATATCTTTAATCACCTTCACCAGTCAGGAAAACAAATTGTTCTTTCTGCCGATAAACCTCCTGTAGAAATGCAAGGAATGGAGCAAAGGTTGTTGTCCCGCTTCAAATGGGGTCTTTCTGCAGATTTGCAAGCGCCAGATTTAGAAACAAGAATTGCAATTCTTCAGAAAAAAGTATACAAGGACGGTATAGATTTTCCTAAAGACGTTTTAGAATATCTTGCATACAGCATCACAAATAATGTTAGAGAATTAGAAGGTGCATTAATTTCTTTACTTGCTCAATCTTCTTTAAACAAAAAAGCTATCACATTGGAATTGGCAAAATCCATGATTGATAAATTTGTAAAAAATACAGCAAGAGAAGTTTCCATAGATTTTATACAGAAAATTGTAAGCGATTATTTTCAATTGCCTATAGAGTTGATGAAAAGTAAAACTCGTAAAAGAGAAGTGGTGCAGGCCCGACAAATTGCAATGTATTTTTCTAAAAGCTTAACTAAAGCCTCATTGGCAAGCATAGGTGCACACTGCGGTGGCAAAGACCATGCAACTGTTTTGCATGCATGCAGAACAGTAAACAATTTAATGGAAACAGATAAAAGATTTAAAATTTATATCGAAGAAATTGAAAAGAAAATTGCTGTAGTTTAATTTGAACCAACGGTTATTCAATTGAGGATAAAGCTTAAAAATTTTTGAGTTTTTTATCCTCAATTTTTTTTATGCTTACCTTAGTTTAAATTTAGGTTGCTAAAAGCATGATGAAAAAGTTTGGAATAAAAATTTTGCTATTTGTTGTTGCGAGCAACTTTTATTTTTCTGCTTGCAAAAAAAAGGGCAAAGAGTTTCCAGTAATAAATTTTATTTCTCCCAGCGCTAAAAGCCAATACAAAGTTTTAGAGACCATATATTTTAAAGCAGAAATTTCTGACAATAAAAAAATTGAAAGTATTTCAATTTCATTGCTCGATAAAAACTCAACTACAATTGTAAGTTCATTTGAACCTAAAAAATTTGAAAAAGGAACAACAAATTTTCAACTGTCAGAAAGTATAGAATTATCAGACAAATCTATTGTTAGTGGAGAATACCGAATAAAAATTTCAGTTTCCGACGGAGAATTAACGTCTTCTAAAGAATTAATAATTTTAATTGATGAACTACCCAAAAAACGTGAAGCAATTTTATACTTTCTAAAAAATACCAACAATTTCTCCGTATTTAAAATTGATTCTGCAAATTCAATTTCACAAATAGCAAGTATTGCTGGTTTGTTTTTAGGTGCAAAATCATTTGCCTCAAAACAACTAATTGCCGTGGCTACCAATCAGCCAAGCCAAATAGCTTTTTATCCATATAAGTCTTTTTCTAATCCTGCTATTATTTCTAGTCTTGATTTGTTGAGTGCTTTTGCAATTGGAGACAGTTGTGTTTATTTTGGAAACAGAGCCGGATACTGCAGAGGTTTGGATGATTTAACTGCACAAAAAATAAATTTTGTTTCTTCGGTTGAAAGTTATTTTCCAACACTAATTTTTGAGGGTTCTACCTATTTGTTTTGTGTTCAGTCAAGTATTTTTAATCAGCATATTCTTGAGGTAAGAAATAAATTTACTGGTGGATTATTAAAATCAAAGGACTTAAATTTTAACCCAATTTGCATTTCCGAAAAAAATAACGATAAAATAATTCTATTAAAATCAGAAAATAATCAAACACAATTAATTGAATATTATTTTTTAAACAACACCTTGTCGTCAATAAAAGATATAAATGAGAATATTATTTATTTAAAAAATTTAAATCCCAATATTCTTTTGTTAATGGGGGACAATAAAATATTTTCATACAATTACAGCACGGGTTTTTTAGGCGAATATTCTAATTTTGGCGGTGTTTATCAAATGGAAATTGATGAACTAAACAACCAAATTTTACTGCTTAGAAGTGGGCAATTAATTTTAACCAATAAAGATTCTCCTACACAAAATTTTATAATACCTTTGCCAATAGGAGAGGGACAAATGCAAATTATGTATAACAAATAGTTTAGGAAATGTATATTTTAAAAGTAAAGGGAAAAGCAAAAATTCCTGATTACATTCAAATTCGCGACGAAAACTTTACACTTAAAGCATATTTTAGAGTAGATAGGCCTGAAAAATCATTGTTAAAATTTGGTTTTGATGATCAAAAGCTAGAAAAATTAATGAAAATAATTAACGAAATGCCATTTGGTGTTGTTCAAAAAATTGAAGAGTGATGAATGAAGAAATTTTGGTTTCTGCAAATAATTTAAGTGTTTACCAGCAAGGAAATTTGGTTTTAGCTGATGTAAACTTTAAGGTTTCTAAAGGAGAATTTTTGTATTTGGTGGGAAAAACAGGAAGTGGAAAAAGTAGTTTGCTAAAAATGATTTATGGTGCATTGCCAGTAAATGATGGCGTTTTAATGGTTTGCCACAAAGACATGAAGTCAATAAAAAGCTCTGAAATTCCATTGTTGAGAAGAAAATTAGGAATTGTATTTCAAGATTTTCAGTTGCTAATGGACAAAACGGTGGAAGAAAATTTGAGTTTTGTTTTAAAAGCTACTGAGTGGAAAGATGCTCAAAAAATAAAAAATAAATGCACAGAAGTTTTAACTGCGGTGGATTTGCTTTCAAAAGCTACCAAATTGCCTCATCAACTTTCGGGAGGAGAGCAACAAAGATTATCTATTGCCAGAGCACTTGTAAATGATGCAGAATTAATTTTGGCTGATGAACCTACAGGAAATTTAGATCCAGAAACATCAATGGATATTGTGAAGCTTCTTCGCTCATTAAGTTCTGTTGGAAAGGCTGTTATTATGGCCTCTCACGATTTTAATGTTATTCAAAAGTTTCCTGCAAGAATGTTGCATTGCATAGACGGAAAAGTTATCGAAAAAAGTGTTTTAGTTTAAAAAATTAAGTCAATTAATTTATTGCAGTTGTAAGAATTAGAGAATTCGCTGCTTTCTATTTGTTTTCTGAAATTAAATTCGGTTTGATTAAAATCTTTTATAAAATAGTTTTCTAAATTATTAATTATTCTATCCAAATCGTCCTCTACAATACAATATTTCTCCAAGCCTGTGTTTGCAACCATTTGAGAGTTTGCCATGCAAAATCTTCCGTTAAACAAGGCTGCCAGCAATTTTAATTTTATTCCTGTTGGCTGAAAAGTTGGAAGAAAATTAATTTGAGCATCTTTAATTAATTCAATAATTTCTTCATTAGAAATGGTATGTTTTAATTTTACGTTTTTGTTTTTTTGTGCCAATAAAATTAATTCTTTTGATGGCTTATTTCCTGCAATGATTAACGGAATATTTGTTTTAGAAAAAACTTTTTCAAGCAGAAATTTTGCAGCAATATCATTTTCCGCAACTGCTAAATTCCCATGATACAAAACAAAGTTACCATTGCCGGTTTTACATTTTATTTTGTTGTTGCTATGAAATGCAGAAACATGCACACTGTTGTATCCTTTTGCATTTAAATACAAATTATCATTTTTAGATATTGCAGCAATTCCTTGTGCATGGGTTAACACAGATTCAAATTTTTCTAATTTATTTGCCTCCAACGCAAAATATTTTCTTTTAGAAAATTTAGATTCTGCCAGTGAAAGCGATTTGTAATAATCATGCTCTATGTTATGTGTTCTAACAAACTTTGCTTTGTGTTCAATTAGTTTGTTGTTTAGAATTTTGCAAGTATGAAGCCCTTCAAATAGAATGGGGTAATTGTCTGCTGCTAATCTGTTTAATAATATTTGGGAGTTTCTGCTGTTTACAACAAAAGGTGTGTTTAATAACAATAAATGCGGACTTAAATTTCTTTTGTAGTAAAAAACCTTGATGCAAAATTCTTCTAGAATAGGAGCAATGGCCCTTCCGTAATTAAAACAATGTAAAATTATTTCTACTCCAGCTTCGTGCAATGCCTTAATTTTGTAGAAAACATCTATCACACCACCATAATCTGCAGGAAATGGAACGTCAAATGAAACAATATGTAACTTTTTTGTTTCTATAATATTAAATTTGTGGCAAATATAATAAAGCAATTTTCATTTTGATAGAAGCAATAGGAATAATAAAAACTTTTGAAGGCTCAACTAATCTAAAGGTTTTAAAAGGAATTAATTTAAACATTATAAAAGGCAGTGTAGTTTCTATTGTTGGTGCTTCGGGTGCCGGCAAATCTACTTTGTTAAATATTTTAGGAACATTAGAAAAACCAGACGAAGGAAAAGTAATTATTGATGGTGTAGATGTGTCTGCTTTAAAAGGAAATAAACTATCTGATTTTAGAAATAAAAACATAGGATTTATTTTTCAGTTTCATCATTTGCTGCCAGAATTCACCGCACTAGAAAATGCAGCCATGCCTGCCTACATTGCAGGAAAGTCAAAAAAAGAAGCAGAATCATTGGCCATAGATTATTTAAATTTTTTAAAACTTGGAGATAGATTAAATCACAAGCCATCAGAGCTTTCGGGTGGCGAACAACAAAGAGTGGCAGTAGCCCGTTCATTGGTTAATAATCCAATGGTTGTTTTTGCAGATGAACCTTCGGGAAATTTAGATTCTGAAAATGCTGTTGAATTGCACAAATTGTTTTTTACTCTAAGAGATCAATTTAATCAAACATTTGTAATTGTAACTCACAATCAAGAATTGGCAGACAGTGCCGATAGAAAATTAAAAATTAAAGACGGTTTAATTTTTGAATAAAAATAAATTTTTTTACTTTGTACAAATACTAAAAAATAATGAAAGCATATATATTTCCGGGCCAGGGTGCCCAATTTGTTGGAATGGGCAAAGAACTCTACGAAAACAATGAACTGGCAAAATCAATGTTTGAAAGAGCAAATGAAATTTTAGGTTTTAGAATTACTGACGAAATGTTTAATGGAACCGACGAGGGTTTAAAACAAACAAAAGTTACTCAGCCTGCAATTTTTTTACACAGCGTTATTTTGGCAGCCACTCTTGGCGATTCATTTAAGCCTGATATGGTTGCCGGACATTCTTTGGGTGAATTTTCTGCCTTAGTGGCAAACAAAACGTTAACGTTTGAAGATGCTTTAGTATTGGTTTCTAAACGTGCTTTAGCCATGCAAAAAGCTTGCGAAAAACAAGCAAGCACCATGGCTGCAATTCTGGGTTTAGACGATGCAACTACAGAAAAAATATGTGCAGAAATTTCCACAGAAGGAAACATTGTGGTGGCTGCCAATTACAATTGCCCCGGACAATTAGTAATAAGTGGTTCTATAGAAGGCGTAAACATAGCATGTGAAAGATTAAAGGCCGCAGGTGCAAAAAGAGCCTTGGTGTTGCAAGTTGGAGGTGCATTTCATTCGCCATTAATGCAACCGGCACAAAAGGAATTAGAAGATGCAATTAACAATACAAAATTTTCTGTACCTATTTGTCCTGTTTATCAAAACGTAAATGCTAATTCCGTTACTAACCCAGAAGAAATAAAACAGAATTTAATTTTGCAATTAACCGCTCCCGTGCGTTGGACGCAAATATCAGAAAACATGATTAAGGACGGATGCAATTCATTTGTTGAAGTTGGTCCAGGAAAAGTTTTACAGGGCTTGGTAAAAAAAGTAAAAAATGATGTGGAGGCAGTTTCGGCTTAACTAGTCTCTACTTTTTTTTCTTAAATATTCCATTATAGATACTACTCCAAGCAACGTGGTTAGTGCATAAACTGTGTCTTCTATTGGTATAGTATAAATTCTTTTACCTAAATTTTCATCGTTGTTATAAATAACTACAGGTATGGCTGTTAAAATTCCATTTATTATCAAAAAAGGAATTAAGTGTATTAAATAAGAAATTATAAAATGCGACATGTATGCTGCCTTTATTATAAAATAATGAGACAGCAATAGCAATCCACCAAAAAAGCAGTTGTAAAATGTATAGGCTTTATTGTAAGATAATAACGAAAGAAACAATAAAAAAAATCCTCCCCCTTGGCAAAACCAATCTACTATTTTTGGAGTTAATCTAAAACTAAAATAAATGCGATAGCACTCATAAATAAAAACACTGGCGTAAGGAACGCAAATAAAAAATAAAATTTCCTCTAGAGGTAATCCCCAAAAATAAATTCCTAAGATATAATCCTTATTAAAACTCCACACACCGTACTTTGTGAATAAAACATCCCAAACAATAAAGAATGCAGCAACAATAAAAATTCCTGTAAAGAGTTCTTTCCAGCTTTTGTAAAAGGCAACTTTTTTGTCGAAACTCAGGATAAAAGGAAAAAACACAGAAATTAAATTCAGAAACAAATACGTGTAATGACCAAACATACTCTTATTAAAAATGTGATTAAAAAACAAAAGGAACCTAAAAAAGTTCCTTTTGCTTTATAGGGATTTAAAAAACTATGCTAATACTTTTTTAACCAGGTCGGCTGCTTCTTGCAGGGCAATAGCAGAGAAAACTTTTAAGCCAGAATCGTCAATAATCTTTTTTGCTTCAACGGCATTTGTTCCTTGCAATCTTACAATTATTGGAATATTTATAGATCCCATGTTTTTGTAAGCATCTACAATTCCTTGTGCAACTCTATCGCAGCGTACAATTCCACCAAAAATATTCACAAGAATTGCTTTTACGTTTTCGTCTTTTAAAATAATTCTAAACGCTTGTTCTACTCTTTGTGCATTTGCAGTTCCTCCAACATCTAAAAAGTTGGCAGGTTCTCCGCCACTTAATTTAATAATATCCATTGTTGCCATTGCTAATCCTGCACCATTTACCATGCAACCAACATTACCATCTAGCTTTACGTAATTAAGATTAAACTCACCTGCTTCTACTTCTGTAGGATCTTCTTCTGTTTTATCTCTTAATGCGGCATAATCTGGATGACGAAACAAAGCATTTTCATCAAAAGATAATTTGGTATCCACAGCAATAATCTTGTCGTCGGAAGTTTTAAAAACAGGATTAATTTCAAACATAGCAGCATCAATAGTGTCGTATGCTTTGTATAAATTGGTTACAAATTTTACCATCTGTTTAAATGCTTCGCCAGACAAACCTAAATTAAAAGCTACTTTTCTTGCCTGAAAAGGTTGTAATCCAACTCTTGGATCAATTTCTTCTTTAAAGATTAGATGGGGTGTATCGTGAGCAACATCTTCTATGTTCATTCCTCCCTCTGTAGAATACATAATTATATTTCTTCCTTTTGCTCTATCTAAAAGAACACTCATGTAAAATTCTTTGGTGGGCGATGCTCCAGGATAATATACATCTTGGGCCACTAAAATTTTGTTTACTTGTTTTCCTGCATCACCAGTTTGTATAGTAACAAGGGTGTTTCCTAAAATATTTTTTGCAATGGTAGAAACCTCATCAAGATTTTTTGCAAGTGCAACTCCTCTTTGCTCCGTACCAACAATTTTTCCTTTTCCTCTGCCTCCGGCATGTATTTGGGCTTTTATTACCCACCAACCTGTTCCGGTGTCTGCTTGTAATTTTTTTGCAGCCTCTACTGCAGCCGAAGGACTGTCTGCAACAATTCCTTCTTGGATGGATACGCCAAAGCTTTTTAGAATGGCTTTACCTTGATATTCGTGTATGTTCATAGTTTGTTTTATAGTAAAGTGTGGCGAAAATACATAAAAGAATTTAACTTTTTGTAACCTTTACTATAACATGTAGCGTATCAACCTCACATTTCAAATAAATTTGTATTTATGAGTGAATCTCTACACATTGAACAACCAAATTTAACAGCTGAACTACCCTCATTAGAGCTAGTTAGACTTTTTGCTGATTTTTCAAAAAAAACTGCGAAAAATCAAAAGCTCGATAAATCAGAGGTTTTAAATGGTTTAGCTCTTTCTAGAGAGTTAAGAAACAATGCAAATATTGGTCAGAGTTTGTATTACCTTTCTACTATACACTATGCCGACAAAAATTATCAGCAAGCTTTAATATTGCTTGATGAGGCACAAAAGCTGTTAAAAAAGGAAACAAAACCTTTGATATTATTAAAATGCCTTGAATTATCAGGGAAAATTTACCACGATTTAGAAGATTTTGAAATGGCTTTGCAAATTTATTTTGAAGCTTTAAATCTTGCTTCAAATAATCTTGCCCTTGAATATTATAAAGGTAACCTGCATCACAACATTGGACTTGCCTTTAAGTCAACAAGAGATTTTGATACAGCCATTACTCACTTTAGAAAGTTTTTAGAGATATCTGAAAAATTTGAAAGACCCAGAGAAATTGCTGAAGCAAATTTTGAATTAGGAAACATTCTTACATGGGCAGATCAATTAGGTGAAGCTGGAATTTTTCTTAAAAAAGCAACTGCACAATCAATTGAATTGGGTGATGTTAAATTAGAAGTGTATACACTAGCTTCCAGAGCTATTCTTAAAACAAAACTTCGCCAGTTTAATTTTGCTTTTAATTTATTTGAAGAAGCATTAGAAAAATCTAAAGAACTAAACAATGAGGACATAGTTGCAAATATTCTTAAAAGTAAAGGAAGATTGTTTTTAGAAATGGGTCAGCCGGAACATGCTATATTCTTGTTGGATGAAGCATTTATGATTGCCGAAAAATTAAAATCAAATCAGATTCTTTTAATGGTGTACCAGTCTTATGCACTAGCTTTTGAGCAATTAAAAGAATTTGAAAAAGCATTGCATTATAATAAACTGCATTTTGCATTAGAGAAAAAAATGATTGAAGAACGCGGAAAAGCAAGAGTTCAAGGACTTCAATTAAAGTTTGACATGGAAGAAGTGTTGAAAGAAAACGAAATTTTTAAACTAAAAAATGTTGTTCTTCAGCAGGCTCATGATAAAATTTCTCAACAGAAATCAGAAATTGAAACCATCAATAAAGATTTAACTTCAAGTTTAACTTACGCAAGCAAAATTCAACAAGCTATTTTGCCTCGTAAAGAAGAAATTGATGAAACACTCCCCAACCACTTTTTATTATTAAATCCGGTGAACATGGTAAGTGGAGATTTTTACTGGTATTTTAATTCCGATTCTCATTCATACATTGCCGCTGTAGACTGCACTGGTCATGGAGTACCGGGTGCTTTTATGAGCATGATTGGTAATACTTTGCTCAACGAATTAGTAAATGCTAACAGAGACATTGAACCTAATGAGTTGTTAAGATTGTTAAATTTAGAAATAAAAAAATCCTTACGTCAGGACCTTTCCGAAATAGACAATAACGATGGAATGGACATTAGTTTGTGCAGAATAGATAAAGCAACAGGTAATGTAGTTATTGCTGCTGCAAATCGCCCGGTTTATATTCATAGAATTGCCGACAGTACTATTGAAGAAATAAAACTTGATAAAGGCTCTTTAGGAGGATTTCACAGCAACAGCGAAAGACAATTTACGAGTTTTAATGTTACGCTAAACCTAGGCGACACTATTTATTTATTTACTGATGGCATAACTGACCAATTTGGCGAAGCCACAGGAAAAAAACTTAGGCCAATAAACTTTAGAAATTGGATTTTAGAAGGAGCACAATTAGATTTAAGTACTCAAAAAGAATTTTTTATCAATAAAATGTCAGAGTGGCAAGGTTCAGAAGCCCAAGTAGATGACATGCTTTTAATTGGTTTTACGCTTTAAGAATACATCACTAACATATTTTTGTTGATTAATCGGAATGCCTTTAGGTTTTCCGATTTTTTTTTATCCTTAAAATTGCTTCATCAAAAAATATACAATGCAGCATTATCATTTTATTGCAATAGGAGGTGCAGCAATGCACAATTTAGCGCTGGCTTTACACGACGAAGGTTATAAAATAACAGGTTCAGACGACGAAATAAATGACCCATCAAAATCTAGATTACAAGCTAAAGGATTACTGCCTGAAAACATAGGCTGGTTTCCGCAGAAAATAACTGCCGAAATAGATGGGGTAATTCTTGGAATGCATGCAAGAAAAGACAATCCGGAACTGTTAAAAGCACAAGAATTAGGATTGAAAATATTTTCATACCCCGAGTTTGTGTATGAAGCTACCAAAAATAAAATAAGAATTGTAATAGGAGGCAGCCACGGAAAAACAAGTATTACCTCTATGGTTTTGCACGTATTTGCAGAAAATAAAATTGCAACAGATTTTTTGGTAGGTGCACAACTCAAGGGATTTACTAACATGGTAAAGTTTTCTGAATCGTCAAAATTTGCAGTAATAGAAGGAGATGAGTATTTAACTTCGCCGCTTGATTTAAGGCCAAAGTTCCATTTGTATCATCCCAACATTGCATTAATTAGTGGAATTGCATGGGACCATATTAATGTGTTTCCAACCTGGGAAAATTATGTTGAACAGTTTAAAATTTTTATTGATTGCATTGAAAAAGATGGTAGTTTAATTTACTATAAAAACGATGCCACCTTAAACGAGATTGCAACAACATCTTTGCACAAAAACAAATATCCTTATGGCGTACATCCTTTTGAAATAGAGGATAACATTACTTTTTTAATTACACCTTTAGGTAAATTACCGGTTAAAGTATTTGGCGAACATAACCTGGCCAACATTTCTGGCGCAAAACAAATTTGTTTGCTGTGCGGAATAAATGAAGTTGATTTTTACAGCGCAATTGCCACTTTTGAAGGTGCTGCAAAACGACTACAAAAAATAAAAGAAAACAATAATTCTGTTTTCTATTTTGACTTTGCACATTCACCTTCAAAGTTAAAAGCCACCACAAAAGCAGTGAAGGAACAGTTTAAAGAACGCAAATTAATTGCTTGCATGGAATTGCATACTTTTAGTAGTTTAAAAAAAGAATTTTTAGAGCAATACAATGGTGCCATGGATGAAGCCGATATTGCTTATGTTTATTTTAATCCACATACTATTGAGCACAAAAAGCTGGAGGCAATAAATCCGGAAGAAGTGAAAAATTCTTTTAAGAATGAAAAAGTAAATGTGTTTACTAATTCTAAAGAAATGGTTGAATCTCTTTTAAAGCATAAAGGAAAAGACACAGTTTTTTTGATGATGACATCGGGTAATTTTGATGGAATAAAAATGGAGGAATTAGCAGATTTATTGTTGGACTAAAAAATCCCAATAAACAATTCTTCATTTTCTTTAATCATGGCTCTATACATACCTGGTGAGTTAAAAGAGAAACAAATATCTCCTTTTCTATTCACTCCAATTAGGCCGCCTTCTCCGCCAGTTTTTACTAATTTGTTTTTTACAACTTCATTGCATGCATCCTCTAAGCTTAGGTTCTTATATTCCATTAAACAGCTAATGTCATAAGCAACCACTTGTCTCATAAAAAATTCTCCATGACCGGTGCATGAAATAGCACAAGTATTATTATTGGCATAACACCCAGAACCAATTATAGGTGTATCTCCAACTCTTCCAAATTTTTTATTTGTCATTCCTCCTGTTGAGGTAGCAGCAGCAATATTGCCATGAATATCTTTGGCTACAGCACCAACCGTTCCTTTTTTGTTTTTATGATCAGCGTGGTCTAGTTGCATAACTCCGGCCTTTTTTGCTTGTAAAAGTTGAATGTATCTTGCTTCAACAAAAAAATAATCATCTGGTAATAATTCAAATTTTTGTTGTTTTGCAAATTCAATGGCACCTTTTCCCATCATCAAGACATGTTCTGAATTAAGCATTACTTCTTTTGCCAGAAGCACGGGATTTTTTATTCCCCAAATTCCGGCAACTGCACCGGCAAGCATTCTATTTCCATCCATAATAGAGGCATCCATTTCATTTTTTCCGGCAGCATTAAATACAGAACCTTTGCCTGCATTAAACAACGGTTGGTTTTCTAATTCGCACACTGCAGCTGCAACGGCATCAATTGCTGACCCACCTTTTTTTAGAATTTCTTCTCCTTTTTGTATAGAAGTTTGTAGTGCCAATTTATAGGCTTTCTCTCTTTCACTTGTCATAAGTGATTTGTCTATTGTTCCTGCTCCTCCGTGAATTGCTATTGAATACATGCTGTTTTTTTATCAAATAACGAAATTGTAATTTTTAATTGCAAGTAGGAGGGATAAATTACTCAATAATAAATTTAAAACTGTTGTATTTTTAAAATGGTAACTCATTTTTTTAAATTCATAACTAATTTTATACATCTTTTAAAATTTGTAAAATTTACCTCAGTGTTAAAAATTCAAAGAATAAAAGTATTAGATCTTTTAAGATTAGTAGAGGAGAATAATTTTGTTGGAATGGTATAAGTATTTAATTAATAAATTTGTGTTCCAAAAAATTTCGCAAAAAGTGAATTTAAAGCAACCTGTATTTAGATTATTTGTTTTTTTGATTGCATCTTGTTTGTTCTTTTTGTTTTTTTATTTTTCTACAAAGTTTTTTGGAAATCCAGACAGCAATGAAGTAATCAAACAAAAGTTCGAAAAATCTCTACATTTAAAAGAGCAACAATTTTCTGCATTTTGCGATTCAATAATAAGGCTTCCACAAAGTAAAACAAGGAGGGAGTTATTCTTTTTATTTGACAAAAAACAATTAAATAATTTGCAAGAGGATGGATTTTCTTTTTCAATCTATAAAGGAAAGAAATTGTGGTTTTGGACAAGCAACGAGGTGGTTGAATATCCACAATATTCTATAAAAGAAGAGATAGTTAATACCAATAACGGATGGTATCTAAAGAAAAATTACAAGTTAAATGAATATACTTTTTATTTCTACTTATTAATCAAACAAGAATTTTCTATTAAAAATAATTTTTTAAAAGATAAATTTAATAACACATTGCTCGTAAACTCCGATTTTAAAATTTCAAAAGAAGATGCAAATAACAGTGGAATAAAAATAGTTTGTAAAAACAAGAGCAACTCATTTTTTCTTTTTCCCAGCGTTTATAAAGTTAATATTTTATACCAGGTATTTTCGATATTGCTTTTACTTGTAGCCACTTTTCTCTTTTCTAATGCAATATCTATTTTTAGAATGTTTTTGGTTCCTAAGCTGGGTAATTGGATATCTATATTCTTGTTCTCACTTATCCTATTTGGGCTTCGTGAATTTATTTTTATTTTAGAGAATTCGGAATTTATAAATGGCCTTGATTTTTTTAATCCTTCTTATTATGCTTTTAATTCATACAATCCTTCACTGGCAGATTTACTAATTAATATATTTATTATATTTATTATAGCCAAAGAACTGCTGTATTCAAATTTAAGGATAATAAATAAATCAAGGTTCACTTCAATTTATTCTATATTTTTTTTTAGTGGAATACACATTGCTGCTCTGGGTTGTTCTGTTTTAATTTCTAGCTTGGTAAAAGATTCAATAATTAATTTTGACTTATCTAATTTTTACAGGTTATCAGAATTTTCATTTATTGGAATATTTATAACGGCTTTAATATTCTTTACGTTTTTTACTATTGCTTCGTTCATTACAAATCAAGTAAGCCATGCCGAAACTAATAGAGATTTTTTCTTAGTTACATTCAGTATTTCTGCCAGTATATTTTTGTTGCTTTACTTTTTGGATTATCAAAATTACAGAATAATTTACTTTAGTACAGCCTACATTTTTTTGCATTGGATTTTTGAAAAAGAATTTTTTGAAAAAGAATATTTCTCAAGAAGTATCATTTATATTTTGCTCTTTGCATTTTGGGGCTCTCAAATTTTAACTTACGAATCAAGTGAAAAGAAAAGTATTCTAGCTAAAAATTTCTCCGATAAAATTGCTTCTGAAAAAGACAATATTGCAGAATATTTGTTTCCCGAAATAATTAATAAAATAACAAAAGATGAATTGTTTCAAACTCCATTTACATACAATGAAACACTAAATCAAACAAAAGTTAAAAAAATTAGAGAAAAATATTTAAGTGGATATTGGGAGAAGTTTGATGTTAAGATCTATGTGTATGATACTTTGTGCAGGATACTTACAAAATCGTCTAATGCAGAGATAGAAAGAATTGATTTTTTTGAAAAAATTTATACCAGATCAGAAAATTTTAGCGGTACTCCAAATTTATATTACATACCGGCAAAAGGCAAAGAGGATAAAGGTTTGTTGGCTACAATAAAACTCACATTTTCTGAACAAGGGGTAACAAAAATTCAGAATTTGTTTATAGAATTTTCTTCGAAATTTAATTCAGAAGAAATTGGATATCCTTCGCTGTTAGTAGATAAGGACTTTATTTTTTCTGATGATTACAATCAATTTTCATATTGCAAATACAAGGATGGAAAACTTGTTCCTCTTTCTAAAGACATAGATTTTAAATACAATTTAACAAACGATTTTTTAAACAAAGTAGAAGTAAAAAATGGATATTTTAAATACAAAAATTACAACCATTACATCAATAAAACATCAAAAAATACTTTCTTTTTGGTAAGTTATCCTGTTTTCTCTTTCTCTCAGCGGTTTAATTTTACTTCTTACTTATTTTTAATTTACGGTATTTGTTTCCTTTTATTTTTGCTACTAAGAGGAAAAATAAAAAATTTGATAGTAGACTTTCAAACCCTAAACACCAGAATTAGATGGGTTGTAATTCTTTCGGTATTTCTTGCCTTAACATCATTTGGTGGAGCAACAATTTTATATTTTAATAATTATTTTGAGCAGGAAAGCAGAAAGAAAATTTCTGGCAAACTACAAAATATGATCATGGATATTGGAATTAAGTTTGGCGATGAAACAAAACTTTCTCCACAAAATGGCGACTACTACAATTACTTGCTATCTAAATTATACAATGTATTTGGAACTGATATAAATGTATTTGATAGCAACGGTTTGCTTTTGGCATCGTCTCGTATAAAAGTATTTGACGAGGGCATTCTCTCAAATGTTATGCACACCTTGGCGTATAAGAAAATGGCTTTAGAAAATGAAAGCGAATATGTAAACAATGAATTTATAGGGCAGTTAAATTTTGTGAGTATATATGTTCCATTGTTTAACAACGAAAACCAGTTGCTTGGCTATATTCAACTTCCATTTTTTAATCAGCAACAAGAAATTCAAAAAGAGATATTAAATCTTGTTGTTACGCTTGTTAATATTTATGTTTTGTTGTTTGTAGTATCTGGTTTGTTTTCTGTTTGGCTTGCCAATAGAATAACAGAACCGCTAAAAATTTTAAAACAGAAATTTTCTATTTTATCCCTTGCAAAAACCAACGATTTAATTTCTTATACCAAGAAAGATGAAATAGGAACACTTATTTCTGAATACAATAAAATGGTTATGGCTTTATCCGAAAGTGTTCAAAGATTAGCTCAATCTGAAAGGGAAGGAGCTTGGCGAGAAATGGCAAA
>CAIMMJ010000423.1 GCA_903842515.1 uncultured Bacteroidota bacterium
CAACACAACTCGGCAGCCCATAGAATATGCAAACATTGGACTTCTCGAAAAAGGCGTTGGAACAGTTTGTAATTCTTTCGGTAAATTCGAACTCATCGTTCCTAACGACTTATTGAACAATTCATTAATAATCTCAAGTCTTGGCTATGAGACCGAGACACAAAAAATTAACGACATAAAAAACAACACTACAGGGTTAATTATCGAATTAAAACCTATAGCAATAGTATTACAAGAAATAACAATATTGGCTTCACGACAAGTTAGTTTAGGATACAAGCCAAATGGTAATCAAGTGACTGGCTTTTTTAAAGCGACTGGACTAGGACTTGAAGGCGGGACACTTATTAAAAACAATGGACAAGTTACTCTTACACAGTTTAACTTAAACATTTTAAAAATCCCATTTGACTCCTTGAAATTTCGGGTTAATTTTTATTCAGTAAAAAAAGACAAACCTTTTACTAAAATTAATTTAAAAGATATTATTTTCACTATTTCCAAAGCCGACACTGGACTTTTTTCACTTTCATTAGTAAACAAAAATATACAAGTAACAAACAATTTTATTTGTTCAATTGAATTAATTGAATTGTTTGGACAACCTGCTGAAAATGCTGAATTTTTGTTTTCGGCTATTCCAAACAAAGATGGCATCATTTACAAAAAGGCAATTAGTTTAGGCAGCTGGGACAGAATTAAAAAGTATAGTTTATGTTTTTGGCTAGTCGGAGAGAAATAACAACCGCTAACAGCACATTGGCAATAGGCGGGTTCGCCGAGGCGAATCGTCTCCGCTTGACAGTTTTGAGATAGCCGAAAGTTCAGTGCTCCGAATGAAGTTTAGTGGTAAAAAGCCCGCCCAACGCCAATCTGCAAACCGTTATTTCTTTAGGAACAGAAAGATTCGATGTAGCTTAGGGGTAATGTTAAACAATGCTGTCAATAAATTATAAAACTACTTTCCTAATAATAATAACGTTCTCCCTTAAAAACAATCTCCAATGCTTTAGCGTCAGAGGCTTCTACTCTTCCAATAATTTTTGCCCTTATCTTAAACTCTTTTGCCACTTCAATCATTTCTGCGGCAGTTTCTGCATCTGTAAATAACTCTAGCCTGTGTCCCATATTAAACACTTTAAACATTTCGCTTAAAGGAGTATTGGATTCTTTGGCAATAAGCTCAAATAAGGGAGGAACTTCAAACAAATTGTCTTTTATTACTTTGCAATTATTGGGTAAAAAATGAAGAACTTTAGTTTGTCCGCCACCGCTGCAATGCACCGCACCTTTAATTTGGGGTAAATAATTCTCAATTAATTTTTTCATCAAAGGCAAGTAGGTTCTGGTAGGCGAGAGTATAAGCTTGCCCACATCTATGCTTCCCTCACCGGCATATTCATGCAAAAAATTAATTGAATCTGTTAATCTATAAGAACCGTTGTAAACAACATCGTCGCTCAAGGCATTGTCATAAGATTCGGGAAACTTTTGCTGATAGGCTTTGCTAAGCATATCGTGCCTTGCCGAAGTAAGCCCGTTGCTACCCATGCCTCCATTGTAGGTATTTTCATAAACGGTTTGTCCGTAGCTCTCAAAGCCTACAATTACTTGCCCCGGAGCAATGTTTGCATTGTTTATCACGTCTTTTCTTTGCAACCTGGCAATCATGGTAGAATCTACAGCAATTGTTCGCACCAAGTCGCCCAAATCTGCCGTTTCTCCGCCCGATGAATTAATTTTTATGCCATAGGTGCTCAGCATGTCAAAAAACTCTTGGCTGCTTTCAATAATAGCTTTTATTACTTCGCCCGGAATGAGCCCTTTATTGCGGCCAATGGTAGAAGAAAACAAAAAATTGTTTGTAGCACCAATACACATCAAATCGTCGGTATTCATTACAATGGCATCTTGTGCAATGCCTTTCCAAACGCTTAGATCACCGGTTTCTTTCCAATACATGTAGGCCAAAGAAGATTTTGTTCCGGCGCCATCGGCATGCATAGCCAAGCAAAAATTATCGTCATGGCTTAAATAATCGGGAATAAGTTTGCAAAAGGCCAAAGGGAAAAGTCCTTTGTCTATGTTTTTTATAGCACTGTGCACTTCCTCTTTTCCAGATGAAACACCTCTTTTTGCGTATTTTGAATTGTCCATATAAAAAAAATCCCGGACTTAGCCGGGAGTTTTTAGTGTGTAATAGTTTTATTCGTCGTCAGAAGCATCTTCAATTTTAGGGCCTTTTATGGCATTAGGGTCTTCTTTTGGAACGTAATCTTGCCTTAAGATTTTAAAATCTGTTCTACGGTTTCTTTGGTGAGCTGCTTCCTTTTCTTCGTCTGTTTTTAATTCTTTAATTTCTGCATCAGATACCAAAGGTTTAGTTTCGCCGTATCCTTTTGCTACAAGTCTATCGCCTGCAATTGATTTAGAAACCAAGAAGTCTACCACGCTTTGTGCACGATTTTGAGACAAAATAGCATTGTCTTTGTCGCTGCCCCTGGTATCGGTATGCGAACCTAATTCAATTGTAATGTTTGGATTGTCGTCAAGTGTTTTTACGAGGCCCATTAATGAATCCTGAAATTGAGGTTTTAAATCCCATTTAGCAAGATCGTATAATATATCTGGCAAACGAATAGCAACTTCCTTTTTAATGGGTTTAATGGCCATATCTTTTACAAAGTCGGTGCCTACTTCTAAGCCCACAGTAGTAAACTCTGATTTGTCGCCTAAGTGATCTTCCTTAGAAACGTTTAATGTGTAAGTAACATCTTTTTTAATTACTCTAACTCCGTCTGGTGTCATATCAAAACGAAAAGTTCCTGTTTCATCAGAATTAGTTTCAATAGAAGAACCATCGCTACCTACCATTTTTACTGTAGCACCAACAATCTTTTCTTTGGTATCGACATTTGTAATTAAACCCGAAACATTAAAAAGAAGTGGAGGCAAACCAAAAGAATAGATGTCATCGCTACCTTTACCTCCAGCTCTATTGGATGAAAAATAACCACCTTCCATTTTTGCATCAGTAACGATGCCAAAATCATCGGCGGCAGAGTTTATTGGAGATTGAAGGTTAACAGCTGCAGCAAATCCGTCACCGCTTTTTGCTGCCTTAAAAATATCAAAACCACCCATTCCAATTTGTCCATTAGAGGCAAAATATAAATTACCATTTTCATCCATAAAAGGAAACATTTCATCTCCTGATGTATTAACGGTAAATCCTGCGTTTATTGGATTTCCCCATTTTCCACCTTTTTTATCATAAGTTGTCATCCAAATGTCTTTGCCACCTGCGCCACCCGGCATATCTGAAGCAAAAAACAACGTTGTTTCATCGGGATTAAGGGCAGGATGTCCGGCAGTAAAAGAATCGGCACACAAAATAATTGGTTTAGCTTCTCCCCAACCGGTACCTTTTTTCTCAGATTCAAAAATTACACTCCCTAAATTTCTTTTGTCTTGTTCTGGACATCTGGTGAAATAAATTTTAGATTTCTTTTTGTTTAACATACAAGAACCTTCGTTTAGTTTAGAGTTTACCGGCTCACCAATTGGCATTGGCTGGCTCCAGCTTCCTTTTTTATCTAATTTAACTTCGTATATATCCGAAAAACTTTGTCCGAAAGTAGCATCGGTTCTGTTTCCAGTGGACCCTTCTCTCATTGATGTAAAGTAAAGATTGGTGTTCTTTTTATTGGCATAAACAGGAGAAAAATCACTGAACTTTGAGTTGATTGATAAAATATTTGCAACAGTATATCGTGTTGGGTTATCTTTCCATTTCTGAGCA
>CAIMMJ010000424.1 GCA_903842515.1 uncultured Bacteroidota bacterium
ACTTAATTTAAACTATACCACCATTAAAGATTCATTGCTTTTTGAATCATCTAAATTAGGTAGGCCGTTTATGATAAAAGTTGATAAATCAGAATTTAAAGGTGATTTAACCGAAGGATTTAAAATGCTTTCTGAAGGAGATAGTGCTTCATTTATTTTAAGTGCAGATTCATTTTTTGTAAAAACCGCAAAAAGAGATTTACCCAAAGAAATAGCTAAAGGGAGCGACATTAAATTTTATGTGAAAGTACTTAAAGTTGAAACTGAAGAGAAATTCAAAGCAGCTCAACAAAAAGCTCAAGAGGAACAAATGAAAGCAGCAGAAGCAAGTAAATCCATAGAAGATTCTTTAATTAAAAAATATGTGTCAGAAAAAAATATCACAGCAAAACCAAATGCTTCTGGAATTTACATAACCGAAACTAAAAAAGGTTCTGGAGCAATTGTTAACAAAGGCGACACAATTGAAGTAAAATACTCCGGTAAATTTTTAGATGGAAAAGTTTTTGATTCGTCAGACAATAGTCCTGTACCGGTTAAGTTTGCTATTGGTGTGGGAATGGTTATTGCCGGATGGGACGAAGCAATTGTTGGAATGAAAACTGGAACAAAAGCCACATTATTAATTCCATCTGCAAAAGCTTATGGAGGAATGAGCACAGGTCCAATTCCTGCCTACTCTCCTCTTGTTTTTGATATTGAAATTGTTGGAGTAACAAAAGGAAAAAAATAATAGAAGAAAATAATTATCAACCATTAATCATAAGCCAATGAAAAAAATAATCATCATGTCTTTGTGCTTATTTGCAATTTTGCCAAATTTAAAAGCACAAAAAAATATGTCTAACGCAATAACAACACCATCTGGCCTCACGTATGAAATTCTTTCAAAAGGTACAGGTAAAGCACCCATAAAAGGTGGAAAAGTTACAGTACACTATACCGGAAAATTAACAAACGATACAGTTTTTGACAGCAGCGTTAAACGTGGTCAACCATTTTCATTTAAACTTGGTGTAGGGCAAGTAATTAAAGGCTGGGACGAAGGAATTGCATTGCTGCATGTTGGCGATAAAGCAAGATTTACTATTCCTGCAAACCTTGGTTATGGCGATAGAGGCGCAGGTGCAATACCTCCCAACTCTACATTAATTTTTGATGTGGAATTATTAGACAGTAAAGATCCATTTGTTCCTGTTCCTTATGATGTAAAAGGAAAAGACACCGTTAAAACGACAAGCGGTTTGCAGATGATAAAAATCCTGAGCAATAACGAGGGCACAAAAGCAGAAAACGGAAAAACAGTGGAAGTACATTACACCGGATATTTAACAGATGGAAAAGTTTTTGATTCTTCCTTAGAAAGAGAAAAACCAATTCAGTTTCCTCTTGGTCAAGGTTATGTAATTAAAGGTTGGGACGAAGGAATTTCATTGTTAAAAACTGGCGAAAAAGCTCGTTTTATTATCCCTTACAACATTGCATATGGCGATGCAGGAAGACCTCCCGTTATTCCGGCCAAAGCAAATTTAATTTTTGACGTTGAATTAATTTCCGTTCAATAATCCAAACTTAATTAATTTTTAAATACATTTAAAGCTCTCTTTATTAGGGAGCTTTTTTTATGGACAAACCAGAAATACCAAAAGATTTAGGTTTTGGAACCGGCACCAGCAGCAAGGAACAAAAACTTATTAATAATAACGGTTCTTTTAACGTAAATAGAATTGGTCAAAGTTTTTTTGAATCTTTTCATATTTACCATTATCTAATCAACCAAACTTGGCGAAATTTTATTTTATTAGTGTTGCTTTTTTATACGGTAGCTAACTTCATTTTTGCTATTTTTTATTTATTAGCAGGGATAGAAAATTTAGCCGGCGTAGAAGGAATTACTTTCTTTGAAAAATTCTATGATGCCATTTTCTTTAGCGCTCAAACTCTTACTACAGTTGGTTACGGCAGAATTAGCCCTGTAGGATTTTCAACAAATCTAATTGCTGCTGTAGAATCATTATTTGGTGTAATTTCTTTTGCCTTACTAACAGGTATTTGTTTTGGAAAATTTTCGAGGCCAAGTGCAAAAATTCTTTTTAGTAAGAATATTGTAGTAGCACCATACAAAAACGCCAATGCCTTAATGTTTAGATTAGTAAACGCAAGAAAAAATCAATTTATAGAATCTGAAATACAGGTTGTGCTTGCCTTAAATGCATTAAAAGATGGCGAAAGAAAAAGAGTATTTCATAGATTAAATTTAGAAATTGAAAAAATTAACTTTTTTCCTTTACCCTGGACAATAGTTCATCCTATTGATGAAAAAAGCCCACTAAACAACATGCAAATAAAAGATTTTGAAGAAAGTAATCCCGAAATAAGTATTATGTTCAAAAGCTTTGACGACACTTTCCATCAAAACGTTTATGCAAGATTTTCATATATTTATGAAGACATTGTTTGGGGCAAAAAATTCGAAATTGCTCATCGTCCCTCCCAGTCCGGACAAATAGAATTGGACCTTAACAAATTCAATAATTTGGTTGATTTTAAATTGAATAAGGGAAGTTTTTACAAGGATTGAGAAAATATCAAAATTCTTTCAGAAAAATGAAATCAATTAATGGAATTATTTGATAGCTAACCTTATGGAGTATATTAAATTAATGGAATAGGAAATTGGCAATTGAATTATCACAAATCAGCAAAATTCAAATTAGATTATTAATTGATTCGCTGAAAAATTGTTTTTACTTTAAAAAATAGTTTTTTATCTTTGTAGCTATAAATGAAAACTATAAAAGTAAATAAAACTAATATTGTTAATTCAATTAATAAAATTGTTTTTAACAAGAGCTTGGTTCGTTCCTATTTAAGAGGAGAAATTACAAAAGAGCAACTAGAACTTAAAGGTATAAAGTTTGCCAAACCGATATAAATTTGTTTTTGACGAAAATTCAAATTCTTATTCTTTTATCACTTCAAATAAAATTCAGTATAAAGTTGCATTTTATATCTCAGAAAATGTAAGGTTGCTTTCAAGAGATTATCTCAATACTACCTATGAAATAGTATTTGAGAAATTAACCGATAGGAAATGTAAATTTGATGAATTAGTTTATTATACAATTCAACACATTTTAATAAGTTTCTTTAAAAACAATCAAAACTCAATAATTTATGTATGTTTAGATAATGATAAACTTGAAGTTGCAAGAACTAAATTGTTTCAAAATTGGTATAATAAATATGAGGGGAAAAAAAATTTGATAAAAATTGACAATGAAATAGAATTAGTTGGAGATTCAGGCGATTATAAAAGTAAAAAAATTTACACAACATTGATATTTCACAAACGCAATTCTGATGCTGATAAACTTCAAAATTTCTTTGAAAATCTTCAAAGCAATATTGATAATTTTTATGATAAAAATGAAAGTTGAGTTACCTTAAATAGTGGATTCTACTTTCCTTTTTAAAAAACAAGAAACTAAATATATTTCCAAAAAACTTCTATCGCAACAATCAAAGAGATAATACTTGCTATTAATACCGCCGCAGCAGCAAGATCCTTAATTTTTCCTATTAAAGGATTAAAATCTAAACTAACTAAATTGCATAAATATTCTATGGATGTATTAATTATTTCTGCAACAAAAACTAACCCAATACAAAATACTATAGCCAACCATTCATTGGCAGAAATATCAAAATAATTGCCTGCAAAAACAACTACTATGCTTGCTGCAATTTCAATCCAAGCATTTGTTTGTGAAGTAAAAAATTCCTTCAAACCATTTACTGCATAACCAAAACTTTTTATTCTCGATTTAAAAAAATCTATCATCTCTATCTCAGTTAATATGGATTTTTAGTATCTATCCAATTTATTTTATATTTTAATCCAACAAAAATACCATTACCAACAAAATTGTTTATGCCTCTTTGGTACTGAACAAAATAATTAAATTGTTTTAATTCTTGTTCCAATTTAAGCCTAACTACTACAGGCCGGTCGCCATTATTTCTGTACCCCCTGTAACCACTAGCATCAAACAACACAACTGTTGATTTTTTTTTAAATTGTATCCCCAAACCATACAACCAGCTGTCGTTTTGTTGGTTATCTCCTGCTTGCCAAATAAATCCTCCAAGCATTGAAATAATTCTTACAGTAAACTTTTCTTTAGTGTAAATGTCTTTTGCAAAATTGCCCAAAAACCAATACCCAGGGGCATTAGTATGCCTTGCATTTTCCAAATTTTTTCCGGTATTTAATTTTAACCCAAATTCTATTGTAAAATCAGGAAAAAAATAAAAGTTCTCCCAAACTCTTATTCTAGCATTTAAAAAACTTTCACTTTTAGAAACTCCGCTACTAACAGAATCTCTTGCAAATCTTTTGTCTCTTAAAACGCTGTCTGTATTATAAAACTCAAACAACCTAGAGTAAAACGAAAATGCAATTCTGTTTTTTTGAATGGGAAAATAAATTCCAATTTCTGGATTAAAAACTCTTTCTCTATTATCAAATTGATATCTTACACCGGCATAAACAAATGTTCTAAAATTTATTTTTGTATCGTTTAAATCAGGCACTGGCAAAGCATTGGGCCCTAAAAATCCCGGAGTTCTTTTTATATAATTCAATGGAGGTGTTTTACCGTCCCAATTGTGTTGTTTGTTCCACCAGGCATAGCTATCCACGGCGCTTGCCATCAAATTTAATGCTACTAAAAAAACTGGTAACAATAACTTAACCTTAAAATTTACACTCATGTACTTTTTCAATTATACCTTTACAAAAAATTAAAAGAGAAACTATGGACAAATCTAACTACAAAATTTTAGTAGTAGATGACGAAGAGGATATAAGAGAACTTTTGGTTCACTTATTAGAGAAAGAAGGATTTCAAACTAAAGTGTGCTCCAATGGTCTTGAAGGTTTAAAGATAGCCATGTCTTGGTTGCCTCATTTAATTTTGCTGGATGTGATGATGCCTGAAATGGATGGTATTGAAACGTGCAGAGAAATTAGAAACAAAAAAGAAATTAAAAATACAATTATTGCATTTTTAACGGCCCGCAACGAAGACTATTCGCAAATTGCTGGTTTTGATTCCGGTGCTGATGATTATATTTCCAAGCCCGTAAAACCTAGAGTATTAATTAGCAGGATAAACGCTTTGCTAAGAAGGTACGAAAATCAGCCCGAAGACAACAGCGGCAAAGAAATTGAATTAGGAGAACTAAAAATTAACAGAGATAAATTTTTAGTATATAAAAACAATACTCCTATTCAACTGCCAAGAAAAGAATTTGAATTGTTGGATTTATTGGTTTCAAAGCCGGGAAATGTGTTTACCCGCAGCCATATTTTAGACAGTGTGTGGGGCGAAGATGTTGTGGTGGGCGACAGAACAATAGACGTTCACATAAGAAAGCTCCGCGAAAAATTAGGTGATAATTATTTTAAAACAATCAAAGGAATTGGCTATAAATTTGAAGTTCCCGTTGAATAATTAATACTTCTCAAAATTCGTATTTATTCAATTAACTCAACTAGAAGATGCATATTCTAGTTACTCTCATAATTTAAATAAAGAAAACCGCCTCACCCCCTTTACAATTCTTTTGCAGTATTTTTTTAATCCTACATCAAACATGTTTAATATTAAACTAATTTTGCACCTCAATTTTAGATAAAAATGGAGCACGTAAATTGTTTGATAATTGGTAGTGGGCCTGCAGGCTACACTGCTGCTATATATGCCGCAAGAGCCGACATGAAACCTGTTATGTACGAAGGTTTGCAACCCGGAGGACAACTAACAATAACCACCGAAGTGGATAATTTCCCCGGATATCCAAATGGAACGCAAGGTCCTCAAATGATGGAAGACCTTAAAGCCCAAGCTGCAAGATTTGGAACGGATATACGTTTTGGATTAATTACAAAAGTAGATTTTAGCAAACATCCTTTTGAGTTGGTTGCCGACGAAAAAAATGTAATTACCGCCAACACCATTATTATTGCCACTGGTGCATCGGCAAAATGGTTGGGACTGGAAAGTGAACAAAAATTTAATGGGTTTGGAGTAAGCGCTTGTGCTGTTTGCGATGGATTCTTTTTTAGAGGTCAAGAAGTTGCCATTGTTGGAGCAGGTGATACAGCTGCTGAAGAGGCTTCTTACTTGGCAAAATTGTGCAAAAAAGTAACCATGTTGGTTAGAAAGGGAGAAATGAAAGCCTCAAAAGCCATGCAACACCGTGTGATGAATACTCCTAACATAGAAATATTATACAATACCCAAACTCTAGAAATTTTGGGTGAGCAAGGCGTAAACGGTGTAAAAATTAAAAATACTGTTACCCAAGAAGAATCTACTTTAAGTGTTACAGGATTTTTTGTTGCCATTGGTCATACACCCAATTCTCAAATTTTTAGCGGACAATTAACAATGGATGCCGAAGGTTATATTCAAACAATTCCGGGGAGCAGCAAAACAAACATCGAAGGAGTATTTGCTTGCGGAGATGTTCAGGATAAAACCTATCGCCAAGCCGTAACAGCAGCAGGATCGGGATGTATGGCAGCTTTAGATGCAGAACGCTGGTTAGCTGCAAAAGGAATTCACTAAAAAAATAAAGGCCTCTTACATTGCTTTCGCTTTGTAAAAGGCTTTATTTACACACACAACAAACATTATTCTTTTTTTGCCATTGCAGTATCTATCATCAAAAAAATATCCTCTCCATTTTTTTTCATCAGGTACTTTTCTCTTGCAAACTTTATTAATTGAGCAGAATCTTCATACAAAAGATTCATAGTGGCTTTGTTATTTTCTATTTCTTGCAAATAATAATTTTTTTCTTGCTCCAATTGTTTTAATTTTTTTCTGGTGTCTAATTGAGAATACAAATCAAATCGGTCAAAAAAAGCAATCCAAACCAATAAAAATAAAACTGTTACAGTATATTTATTTACGATATACCTGTTAGTAATAAACTTAAACAACAAGTTTTTGAATTTCATTGCCGCAAAACTAATGCAATTATGTGCACCAATATCTTATGCAATGGCTTTTTACTAACTTACAAAAGTTAATTAAATTACAATTAATTAAAG
>CAIMMJ010000425.1 GCA_903842515.1 uncultured Bacteroidota bacterium
TACCATGGCAATACAAAAAATAATTTTTTTTTATTGCTTAATCATCAATAAAATAAGGAATTTGTTGGAACATAAAAAATTTTAACAAAAAAATACAACCCTACCATTTGCATTTTCAATTCTTTTTATAGTTAAGTTTATGCAACAAAAATTACCAAAAATTAAAGGTAAAATTCTAATAACCTAGAGTAAATAATTAGAATAAAAATTTGCGTAAAACGAAACAGGAGAATTATATACTTAACAAAAACCCAAGCAGGCAAAATTGGTTTCACCTGCAAGGGATTTTTGTGCCACCCACATTCGCCCCCGCGAAGTGATAGACCTAACTTTTACAAAGAAACCATTTTTGTTTATTTAAATATTAATTTTATGAAAAATTATAATTATTTCCCCCACAACAAATTTAGATTTCGGATAGAAAAAAATTATTTAAAAAGTTTAGTTTCTTTTTTTATTGTTATTTTCTTAATTTTTATTGGTTCTAGTTATGCCCAAACTAATCCATACGCCAACAATGGTAAGTGTGCTATGGAAGACTTGAACAACAATGGAATACCTCCTTTTTCAACACAAAATGCATTACAAAATTGCAATGGTTCGTCAGCAGATTTTAATAATAAGTATAAAAAAATCACAAATTTTACTGCAAATGCAAGTAGCATAGAGCCAATAAAAACAATTCTTATAAACTTAGTAGTCTTTGGAGAAGACATTGGAACTGGCTATCCTTTCACTAATTTAGGTGTTACAAACCAAGGGGTTTATTACCCCAATGCTTGCGAAGATTGGTTAAACAATAGATTTATAAACTCATTGCCTAATGATGGTGTGAATTTTGTAGGTACAACTCAAACCACATATAGTCCTGCTGTTAATGGAAATCAAATTGATTCCAGAGTAAGAATAAGGGTGAATCAAATATATTTATATCCCAATAGTTTTTTATTGAATTTTACTGGATCTTCTTCAGAACAGTTGACAGCTTCAGTAAACCATCACTTAACAGCTCACCCTGAAGCAATAAATCAATTAAATTGTTTTGTTGCTAAAACTTGTAATACGGTTGGAGCAATGGGTTATGCACAATATTATACATATCAAAATAAAAGTATTCCAATAATATTTTCAGGAACAGCATATACTAACTACTCAACTCCCTACGGAGGCGGTTACTATTATTTTGCTCAACATCTTACTCATGAAATTGGGCATCATTTAGATTTACACCATACTTACTCGGGCACAGAAATGTATATTCAAACAGATGAGTTTTTAAATGATGTTTTTCCAATTCCTTCAATTGAAATTAATGGAAATAATTTAATGGGAGGAAAAAATGCTGATATAATATCTCTTAAACAAACAGGTCGTTTTCATAGAGCACTGTCAAATTCACAAAAATCAATTGTATATGGCAATCAAAAAATAGGAGATTATGCTTATGGATACTCAACAATACCAAAAGAAATTTTAGTTTCAGAAACGTGGGATTTTAAGTTTAAAGCATATCAAAATATTGTTGTGAAAAAAGGCGTAACTTTAACTCTAAAATGCAGATTAGAAATGGTTAAAGAAGCAAAACTAATTGTTGAGGAAGGTGCAACACTTATTGTTGATGGAGGAACAATAACATCTGCAAAATCAGGCGGCCCTGAACACGAAGGACTTTGGCAAGGTATAGAAGTTAGAGGTAATCCATTAAAAAACCAATTTCAAACAGACGCCTTAGGCAATTTATTCCAAGGGAGAGTAATTCTTAAAAATGGTGCAATTATAGAAAATGCAGAAGTTGGAATATTTGCAAATAGTCCTCAAACATGGAATAAAGGAGGGGCAATTATAAGAGCTGATAATTCTACAATAAGAAACTGCTGGAAAGGAGTACATATATCTGCTTATCCAAATTTTAATAACATTAGCTATTTTAGAAATTGTACTTTTGAAACTACTTCAAAACTTATCAATAATAGCATTCCGCAAACATTTATTGAAGCTGCAAACGTTAAACTCTTAAAAGTAAATAGCTGTATTTTTAGAAATACTAATCCAATTTTAGACGATAGCGAAGCTTTGGGTGTAGGCGTTAGTATTGATAATGCAAATGTTTTGGTAAGTGGTTTAACAACCGCAACAGTTACTGATTATTGCAACGAAGCCAATCCTAATTGGCAACCCAATATTTTTGAAAACTTAAGAGTTGGTGTGTTGATGAATGATAATGGAGCCATGGCTGGAATACCAATTTTAAGTTCCACGGTAAACAAGAACTTTTTTACTAAATGCAAAACGAGTATAGTAAACAACGGTATGGACAATGCCTCCATAAATCAAAACAAAATACTACTTTCCAACTCACCTTATTACTCTTCTTATAACGATGGAATTAGACAAGAAACAGGAGTTAATTTTAGTATTCAAGAAAATTGCATAGAAAAATCAGGCACAAATTCTGGTAATCCAGTGGGTATAGTGGTAATTAATACTGGTGGCGAAAACAATCTTGTTTATAGAAACAAAACCAATAACTTACGTGCTGGCTATGTTTCTAACGGGAAAAATAGAACACAAAATCAAAATGTCGCTGATGGTAAATTCAAAGGTTTGCAATTTCTCTGCAACAAAAATCTAGGAAATACCAGATATAGCATTGTGGTAGAAACTGACGGCTCTCTAGTAAATGGTCCATTAGTAGGTATCAGGAAATTTCAAGGTGGAGGTGGAAATGATGCTACAAAAAAAGCTGCAGGCAATGAGTTTTTTGTTACTGCCCCTCCAGGAAACGCCTGCCCTATATACAATGACGATGTTAACAATGTTTCGTATCAATTTAGAAACAATTCGGATAGGCATATTTCTAACAACACCGTAAATACTTTCACTTATTTCTACTACAATAGTGCCCTTATACAAGAACCTTTTTGCCATTATATTATACAAACACCGCTTGTTTTTCCGCAATACATAACAGTTGATGATGCTGGGATTAACCTTTGCCCTTCAAATTTTGGTGGAAATGGTGGCGGAATTATGCTTAGCCCCAGCGAGGTGCAACAAACCATGGCAAATTTTGCAATAAACAATTCTAGGTTTTTAGCAGCATCGGTGGTTTATCATAGCTTGATAGACAATGGCAACACTAACAATTTATTGCAAACAGTTGATAATGCAACAAATGCCATTCATTTAAAAAATACCATGCTTACAAATTCTCCCAATTTGAGCGATGAAGTAGTGAAAGCAATGGTTATTGACAATACAATTTTAAGCAACGATGACATATTTGAAATTATTGCCGCCAACCCTGATGTGGCTTGCAACAGACTCTTGCTAGATATGTTATTAAAAAAAACCAATCCTTTAGACAAATGGATGGTTGAGTTTTTAAGAGACATTGGGGATTTTGTAACAGATAGAACAACCATTGAGGAAATTTATGCCGAAACTCAATACCTAAAAGATGCTGATGCTTGGACAATGGTAAGACACTTCCAAAACGATACCCTTTCAGATTCTTTAGATCATTCGCAAATAAGGTATTGGTTAACGCAAATTGGAAGTACAAAAGCAAAAATAATGATTGCAGAAGACTTTTATTCTTGTGGAGATAAGGCAACAGCATTGGCTTTTTTAAATTCAATTGAAACAAGAAATTTAGACCAATTAGAACAGGAAGAATTAGCAGGTATGATAGATTGGTATAATTTTTTAGATGATTTAGAAAATCGAAATCTTACATTATATAATTTAGATGGCAGTGCATATTCTCAATTAGAACAAATTTGTGGCTCAAAAAAAACAAAAAAATATGGCAAAGCAGCCATGTATGCTAGTAATTTATTAAAACAAAATGATCCTGAACTGTTTCCATTTATCACCGTTTTGCCGGATGACCATAGTGGCTTAAGAACAGCCGAGGCTCAATCATATTCAATTGTTGAAAGAGTTAGAAGAAAATTTGAAAAAGCAAATTATCCCGAACAGCTCGTTACAAATTTTGAATTGTTCCCCAACCCAGCCGATAATGAAATAACCATTAATTTAGCTAATGAAAGCAATGCAAAAGAAATTGTAGTTTATGATGTTTTGGGAGAAATTAATTTAATGCAAACTATATCTTCTTCTATTAATATGAAGGTAGATATTTCTGAACTAAAAAACGGAACTTATTTTTATTCTGTTATTAATAAAACAAACCAAACAATTGCCAAAGGAAAGTTGGTTATAATTCACAAAAATTAAATTAATTCAATAGGATTTGCACTTTACGGTGCAAATCCTATTTTTTTCTCAAAACATGAAAAATCTCCATACTTTTTTGATATTGCTTTTCTTTTCTAATCTTGTTTTTTCTCAAAATTTTAATAAAGTTGGCGAAAATGATTATACACAAAGAGGTTTTTGGCTAGTAAACCCCGATGGTAATAATATTTTGGCAGAAAGTTATTCAGTAGTTGACAAAGGCAATTTTTATTATTTTACTACCCAATTGCTCAAATACGATTACAATGGTAATATTGTTTACAGCAAATTTTTTGGTGACAGCAATTTGTATATGTATCCTTTTTTCCCTACCAGCTATAATTTACAAACATATTCTTTAGGGGTTGAATTTAGATCCGCCATAAATACAAATTACATTTGGAACCAAGGAGCTTTTTTTATTGACAGTTCTCTTACCAAATCTTTTTATTATGAAGCACCTGTGGATACTTCTTTTAGACGGTTTTTGAGATGTGCAAAAAAAATAAATGACAACAAGTATGCTTTAACTTGGATGTCAAGACCTGAAAATGAACCTACTTCATCTTGTCTTCTTAGAATAATTGATTCTACAAAAAATGTACTATTAGAAAAAACAATAACCAATGTAAATTATTGGCTAGATTGTTTAGATCTTTTTTCAAACGAAAATGGTTTATACCTAATTGTGAGCAAAAGATACATCAACAACAGCAACGACCCTACCGATTTGGTAATTTACCATTTAGATACTTTGGGCAATATCCTAAATACTTATCAAACTACCGACCACAAATGGTATGCAACGGTTGCTAGCGCTACCTTGCCCAATGGAGATTTTTTTGTGGGTGGCTTTCATGCTCCAGGCATTATTCCTGGCATAAACAATGGCGTATATCAAAAAAAATACATTGCCAGGTTTGATAAAAACCTAAACTTAATTTGGCGAAAAACTTTTGGCAGAAAAGACGGATTTTCTGCTGTGTATAAACTTTTTATTGCAAGTGATAGCACCTTGATGGGATGTGGGAACGATGGATTTCCTACTTTTAATGGAACAGATAGTGTTGGGCATGGAACTGGATGTATTTTTAAGTTTAGTTTAGATGGCGATAGTATTTGGCAAAGAAACTATCAGGCAATTGATAACTTTAATGGTGAAGCTTCTGAACTTTATGACTTTTGTGAATTACCAAATGGTAATGGCTATGCTGCAGGAGGCTCTGTAGATTATGCTTGGCCAGTAGGCGGCCCCAGAGGCTGGCTAATAAAAGTTGGGATAGACGGATGCCTCACAGAAGAGTGCCTAAACAGTGCAAGAGAAGTGGAAAACGAGGAAGAGTTTTTTGTTTACCCCAACCCAGCCGATAATGAAATAACCATTAATTTAGCTAGTGAAAGCAATGCAAAAGAAATTGTAGTTTACGATGTTTTGGGAGAAATTAATTTAATGCAAACTATATCTTCTTCTATTAATATGAAGGTAGATATTTCTGAACTAAAAAACGGAACTTATTTTTATTCTGTTATCAACAACAACAAGCAAACAATTGCAAAAGGCAAATTGGTAGTAATTCACAAAAATTAAACTAAAAACTTGGATAGTTGCTTTTTTTATAAAAAGCAGCTATCCTTTTTTATCTAAACCATGAAAAACACTCTATTAACTTTCGTCTTTTTTGTAAATTTATTTGGAACTTGTTTTGCTCAAAACTTCAATTGGACAAGCCCAAATTATTACACACAATATAGAATTAATTGCGTTAAACCAGACGGGAATAATATTTTTGCAAACAGTGTTTCTGTTGTTGACAAAGGCAATTTCTATTATTTTACTTCTCAGTTACTCAAATACGATTACAATGGCAATATTACATTTATCAAATTTATAGGCGACAGCAATTTGTATATGTTTCCTACTACTAGAAGCAGCTTTGATAGGGGAGAATATGCTTTGTGTATGGAATTTAGATCTGCTATTAACCAAAACTACATTTGGAATCAAGGGGCTTTTTTTATTGACAGTTCTCTTACCAAATCTTTTTACTATGAGGGAATTCTTGATACAAATTATAACCGTTTTATTAGATGTGCAAAAAAAATTAATGAAAATAAGTATGCTTTAATTTGGATGTCCCAACATGTAAATAATCCTGAAACTGCATCTATATTTTTTCAAATAATTGACTCCACAAAAAACGTATTACTCGAAAAAACAATAACCAATGTGAACTATTTGTTAGATTGTTTAGGAATAATTTCTAACGAAAATGGTTTATATCTAATTGTAAGCAAAAGATACATCAACAACAGCACCGACCCTACCGATTTAGTAATTTATCATTTAGATACCTTGGGCAACATCCTAAATACTTATCAAACTAACGACCACAAATGGTATGCAACGGTTGCTAGCGCTACTTTGCCCAATGGAGATTTTTTTGTAGGTGGCTTTCATGCTCCAGGCATTATTCCTGGCATAAACAGTGGTGTATATCAAAAAAAATACATTGCCAGGTTTGATAAAAACCTAAACTTAATTTGGCGAAAAACCTTTGGCAAAGTTTACGGTCTGTCTATAGTTTCAAAACTTTTTATTGCCAGTGATAGCACTTTGATGGGATGTGGTAATGATGGGTTTGGTAGTTTTAATGGAATTGATAGCATTGGTCATACTACTGGATGTATTTTTAAGTTTAGTTTAGATGGCGATAGTATTTGGCAAAGAAACTATCAGGCAATTGATAACTTTAATGGTGAAGCATCACAACTTTATGATTTTTGTGAATTACCCAATAGCAATGGCTATGTTGCAGGAGGCTCTGTAGATTATGCTTGGCCAGTAGGCGGCCCCAGAGGCTGGCTAATAAAAGTTGGGATAGACGGATGCCTTACAGAAGAGTGCCTAAACAGTGCAAGAGAAGTAGAAAACGAGGAAGAGTTTTTTGTGTTCCCCAACCCAGCCGATAATGA
>CAIMMJ010000426.1 GCA_903842515.1 uncultured Bacteroidota bacterium
CTTCTGTTGCAATGGATGCAAAACTGTTTACGAAATTTTAAGTGTAAACAATCTTTGCGACTATTATGGTTTTGAGCAACACCCTGGCATGTCGCTAAAAAAACCAATCAACAAAACAAAATTCAGTATTTTAGACAACAAAGATGTAAGAGAAAAATTAATTAGTTTTTCAGAAAAAAATCAAACACATGTAACATTTTTATTGCCTACAATACATTGTAGCTCGTGCATTTGGATTTTAGAAAATTTACAAAAAATAAATTCTAACATAATTAATTCCAGAGTTGACTTTTTAAAAAAAGAAATAAAAATTGTATTCGACGAAGAAAAAATAAGCTTAAAAGAAATTGCAGATTTACTAACGGTATTGGGTTACGAACCATTTTTAAGTTACGAAAGTTTAAATAATAAATCCATAAAAAAAATAAGCAGGAAACACCTATATAAAATAGGAATTTCTGGTTTTTGTTTTTTTAATATTATGATGCTAAGTTTTCCTGAGTATTTTTCTATTGGAAAAATGGCTGAGCAAAGCCTAAAATTATATTTTAATTATTTGAGCTTATTCCTTGCAATACCTGTAGTTTCGTATTGTTCTAGCGAATTTTATTTTTCTGCATGGGCAGGACTTAAACAAAGATTTTTAAACATTGATGCCCCAATTGCATTAGCAATTTTAATTACTTTTTTTAGAAGTGTCTTTGAATTGTTTTGGGGAAGCGGCTCGGGCTATTTTGATAGCATGAGTGGCATTGTATTTTTTATGTTGTTGGGTAGATATTTTCAAAATAAAACGTATGATAGTTTATCATTTGAAAGAAATTTTGAGTCGTATTTCCCTATATCTGTAACTAAAATAACTGACAATAGTGAAATTCAAATTCCGATTTCTGACTTAAAAAAAGGTGACATCATAGCAATTCACAATCAGGAGATTATACCTGTTGATGCACTATTAAAAAAAGGAAAAGCTAATATTGATTATAGCTTTGTTTCAGGTGAATCAGATTTAATTGAAAAAGTACCAAGCGAAATTATTTACGCAGGTGGCAAACAAGTAGGAAAAAGAATTGAATTAGAAGTTTGCAAAGAAATTGAACAAAGCTATCTTACTTCATTGTGGAACCACAGCACATTTAAAAAAGAAAAAAATACGGAGCAAAATTCATTTATTCACAAGCTTAGTAAAAATTTTTCTATTGCAATTATTGCAGCTTCATTTATATCTTTTTCCATTTGGATGTTTATTGATACCAACAAAGCCTTAAATGCATTAACAACACCTCTTATTGTTGCTTGCCCCTGTGCCTTGCTGCTGGCTGCAACATTTGCAAATGGCAATGGAATGAGAATTTTCTCAAAAAACAAATTTTACTTAAAAAACAGTTCAGTAATAGAAGACTTAGCTAAAATAGATACTGTGGTTTTTGACAAAACAGGAACGTTAACTCAAAATCAAAAAAATACAATAGCTTATAAAGGGCAAGAATTAACAAGTGAACAAAAAAGTTTACTATACAGCCTAGTTTCACACTCTAATCACACACTTAGCAACACCATAAAAAACTATTTATCCAAGCAAAAGCAGTTTATGGTTTCCAACTTTAACGAACAACTTGGTTTAGGTTTATCAGGCATAATAAATGGTAATTTCATAAAAATTGGTTCAGCACTTTTTACCAATCAATTATTAGATTCTAGCGATTTAAAAACAACAGTTTTTGCAACAATAAATAACGAGTTGATTGGTTCATTTTCTATTAAAAACACCTACAGAAATGGAATAACTGATACTTTAAAAAATCTATCTTCTCAAAAAGATGTGTTTATTTTATCCGGAGACAATGAAGGTGAAAAAAACTTTCTAAGCGAATTTATCACAAATCCATCTCATCTATTGTTTAATCAAAGTCCACACAACAAGTTACAATTTATTGAAGAGAATAAAACAAAGCATAAAATCTTAATGATTGGCGATGGATTAAATGATGCAGGTGCTTTGCAAATTAGTGATGTAGGAATTGCAGTGTCAGACGACATCAATAATTTTTCTCCAGCTTGTGATGCTATTCTTGATGGACACAAACTAGTGAACATAAATTGTTACCTAAATTTTGCAAAAGATGTTCAAAAGGTAATAAAGTATTGTTTTGCAATTTCGTTAGTTTATAATTTGGTGGGTTTAAGTTTTGCTTTTCAAGGAATTTTATCACCGGTGGTTGCGGCAATTATAATGCCGGCAAGTACCATTACTATTGTATTGTTTACCACATTGGCTACAAATTATTTTGCCAAATTAAACAACCTAAAATAGAAAGCAAAAACTGATAAAAATCATATTTTTAGCTAAGTAATATCATATTTCGTACTTAAAATCAAGTCTACTTTTGCTTTTGTAAAAAACAAATATGGAAGTAATAGTTGTCCTTTTATCATCAAGCATTTTAATAGCAGTAGGCTTTTTAATTGCATTTATTTGGTCAGTAAAAAATGGTCAATATGACGATGACTACTCTCCTTCTGTAAGAATTTTATTTGACAACAAAATAAAAACCGATTCTCAAACTAAAATCACAAGTAAAACCAAAAAAAAATAATTATGGAAATAGAAAAATTTTCGTACGACAACAAAATAGTAAAAAACTTTGCTTACGCTACTATGCTTTGGGGCTTAGTTGGAATGATTGTAGGATTATGGGTAGCCTTACAACTTGCTTTTCCTTCACTTAATTTAGGATTTAGTTTTACAACCTTCGGTAGGGTTAGGCCGTTACATACCAATGCTGTAATTTTTGCATTTGTTGGTAATGGAATATTTATGGGTGTTTACTACTCATTGCAAAGATTATGCAAAGCAAGAATGTTTAATGACTTTTTAAGTTCAGTACATTTTTGGGGTTGGCAATTAATTATTGTAGCTGCTGCAGTTACTTTACCGCTTGGATATACTACAGGCAAAGAGTATGCAGAGCTTGAGTGGCCAATAGATATTGCCATTGCCTTGATATGGGTAGTATTTGGAATAAACATGTTTGGTACAATTATAAAAAGAAGAGAAAAACACATTTACGTAGCTATTTGGTTTTACATTGCTACCCTTGTTACTGTTGCTGTTCTTCATATTGTAAACTCATTTGAACTTCCGGTTTCATTTTTAAAAAGTTACTCACTTTACGCCGGTGTTCAAGATGCATTGGTACAATGGTGGTATGGACATAATGCGGTGGCATTCTTTTTAACTACTCCCTATTTAGGATTGATGTATTACTTTCTTCCGAAAGCTGCTAACCGTCCGGTATATTCTTATCGTTTATCCATTGTGCACTTTTGGGCGCTTACGTTTTTATACATTTGGGCAGGTCCTCATCATTTATTGTATACTGCTCTGCCAGACTGGGCACAATCTTTAGGTGTTGCATTTTCTGTAATGCTAATTGCACCTTCTTGGGGAGGAATGGTAAACGGCTTGCTTACACTGCGTGGAGCTTGGGATAAAGTTAGAGAGGATGTTGTTTTAAAATTCATGGTTGTGGCTGTAACAGCGTATGGCATGAGCACATTTGAAGGGCCAATGCTTTCGCTAAAAAATGTAAATGCAATTGCCCACTTTACCGATTGGATTGTTGCTCACGTACATGTAGGTGCGTTAGGATGGAATGGATTTTTAACTTTTGGTATTTTGTATTGGTTAATTCCAATAATGTTCCGCACAAAATTGCATTCATTAAAACTAGCCAACATACATTTTTGGTTAGGAACTTTAGGCATTTTGTTTTATGCCATTCCAATGTATTGGTCCGGGTTTATGCAAAGTTTAATGTGGAAAGAGTTCACTGAAGAAGGGACGCTTAAATATCAATTCTTAGAAACTGTTACACGAGTAAAACCCATGTACATTATGAGGTCGCTTGGTGGAACACTTTATTTAATTGGAGTAATTGTAATGACGTACAACTTAATTGTAACAATAAAATCAGGAGTATTATTAGAAAATGAAGATGCAGAAGCACCGGCATTACCAAAGAAAATTCATTCACAACAAGGCGAACACTGGCACAGGGTATTAGAAAGAAAACCTGTTCAAATGATGCTGTTAAGCTTGGTTGTGATACTTATTGGTGGAATGGTTGAGTTAATTCCAACATTTATGATAAAATCTAATGTTCCTACTATTTCAAGTGTTAAGCCATACACGCCGCTAGAATTGCAAGGAAGAGATTTATACATTAGAGAAGGGTGTTACAATTGCCATTCTCAAATGATACGTCCGTTTAGAAGTGAAACCGTTAGGTACGGTGAGTATTCTAAAGCAGGCGAGTTTATATACGACCATCCTTTTCAATGGGGCTCAAAACGCACTGGACCTGACTTGCATAGAATTGGTGGGAAGTATCCAAACTCATGGCACTACAACCACATGATGGAATCAACGTCAATGTCACCCGGTTCTATTATGCCAAATTATCCGTGGCTTTTTGACAATGATTTAGACACGAGCAGCACACCAGGAAAAATAGAAGCAATGCAAACCTTAGGAGTTCCTTATCCCGCAAACTATTCTTCTATTGCGAACACTGAGTTGCAAAAACAAGCAGAAAATATTGCGGCGGATTTAAAAAAAGAAAAGATAAAAATAAAAAGCAATAAAGAAATTATTGCACTTATTGCATATCTCCAAAGGCTTGGTACAGATATTAAATTAAACAAAGTTTCTTCAAAATAAATACTATGAAATTTAAAAACTATTTAGAAACCATTTCGGGTATAGAAATCTATCCGATGATCTCACTTATGATTTTTGTATTGTTTTTTATTGTACTTATTGTTTGGGTAATAAAATTAGAAAAATCAGAGATTATTGAATTGGAAAA
>CAIMMJ010000427.1 GCA_903842515.1 uncultured Bacteroidota bacterium
ATTACAATAATTATAATGTCGGATAGCCGGGCCGGTGCACTCACATACACATCAAGTTTAAAAGTTATATATGTATTGTCTATGATAGCTTTTTTATTTTTAGATAAAGATCGATTTCAACCTTTAAGTGAATATTACAAACCATTTTTGCCATTTTTTGCTTTCTCAATTCCTCTTATTTTTTTAAATCCAACTCCTTTTTCTTCCTTTCAAAGAGCTGTTTCGTATAATTTAATTTTTTTTATTGTCCCCAATTATTTCCTAGTTTGTTTCAAAGAAGAAGGTGAGCGGTTTTTAAAAGACTTAATTTGTTTTTTATGCTTAGTGCTATTGATAAGTCTTATTATAATTCCTATTTATCGAGAGGATATTTTGTTTATCAATGGAAGGTACAATGGTTTATTAGGAAATCCCAATGGAATGGGACTTTATGTTTCATTGTTATTTATTTTCCACTTTATAACTGATCAGTTGTTTCCAAATTTATTTTCAAGGCAAGAGAAAATTCTAAATTTTTCTTTAATTCTTTTTTCAATTTTTTACTGTGGCTCAAGAAATGCAATAATTACAATTTTAATATTCTATGCTTTTATTAGATTCTTTAAAATTTCTTCTGTTCTTGGCGTAGTTTCAATGTTATTAATTGTTTTGCTCAAAGACCTTATTGGAGATTTAATGTTAACACTCGTGGATGCTTTTGGTTTATCAAAATTTTATAGAATAGAAAATGTTGACAAAGGATCAGGAAGATTAATTGCATGGATTTTTGGATGGGAAAATGTACAAGAAAATTTCTTTTTTGGAAGAGGATTTAATTATACAAATTATTTATACAGAATAAATTTTGACAGGCTAGCCAGGCTAGGTCACCAGGGGAATGCCCATAACAGCTACCTAACTATTTGGCTAGACACCGGTATTATTGGTTTAATTTTACTTATGAGAGGCTTGTTTCTCTCTTATATTAGGGTATTTAATGTTTCTCCACTATTTTTGCCGGCTCTTTTATCAATTTTGTTTTCAATGTTTTTTGAGTCTTGGTTTGCTGCATCGCTTAATCCTTTTATGTTCCAGGTAATTTGTATTAGTCTTTTAGGCGTTGTTTATAATCAAAAAAACGAAATCGATAATAGTATAATAGTTTCTTAAAAAATATGATAAGTACTTCCAACATTACTTTGCAATACGGCAAAAGAGTTTTATTTGAAAACGTAAGCATTAAATTTTCGCAAGGGAATTGCTATGGCATCATTGGTGCAAATGGCGCAGGTAAATCCACCTTTTTAAAAATTTTATCTGGTGAAATTGAGGCTCAATCAGGCCAAGTTTCTATAACTCCCGGAGAAAGAATTTCAGTTTTAAAGCAAGACCAGAATGAATTTAATGATATTCAGGTTTTGAAAGTGGTTTTTATGGGCAATAAAAAACTCTATGACATTATTGAAGAAAAAGATAAAATTTATGCAAAAGAAAATTTTTCTGATGCCGACGGAATTAGAGCATCTGAGTTAGAGTCTGAGTTTGCAGAATTAAATGGGTGGAATGCCGAAACAGACGCTGCTGAACTTCTCAGCAATTTAGGAATTAAAGAAGAATTGCATTCAAAATTAATGAGTGAAATTTCTGGAACTGAAAAAGTTCGGGTGCTACTGGCTCAAGCTCTATTCGGAAATCCTGATATTCTATTGCTGGATGAGCCCACAAATAACTTGGATGCTGAAACGGTGATGTGGCTGGAAGATTTTTTAGCTGATTTTAGAAATACTGTAATTGTAGTTTCTCACGATCGTCATTTTTTAGATTCAGTATGTACTCACACCTGCGATATTGATTTCAATAAAATAACCACTTACACCGGTAATTATTCTTTTTGGTACGAATCAAGTCAATTAGTGCTAAGGCAAAAGCAAGATGCCAATAAAAAAGCAGAAGACAAGAAAAAAGAATTGGAGAATTTTATTTCAAGGTTCAGTGCTAATGCATCTAAATCTAGGCAGGCAACCTCAAGAAAAAAACTGTTAGACAAACTTACTTTTGAAGAAATTAAACCTTCCACCAGAAAATATCCATACATAAAATTTGTTCCAAAAACAGAAGGCAGGGCTCAAATTTTAGAGCTAAAGAATATTACAAAAAAAGTTGACGGAGATGAAGTTTTTCCAAAATTAAATTTTACTGTTGATGCAGGCGATAAAATTGCATTCTTGTGCAAAAATCCAACGGCCATAACTACCTTATTTCAAATTTTAGCAGATGAAATTAATCAAGATTCTGGTGATATAAAATGGGGTGGAACTGCTTTAAAAAGTTATTTTCCCAAAAATCACGACCATTATTTTACTGTAGATTATAATTTAGTAACCTGGTTAAGTCAATATACCGAAATTAAAGAAGAACCTTTTGTAAGAGGTTTTTTAGGACGAATGTTGTTTTCAGGCGAGGAATCTCTCAAGAAATGTAAAGTTCTTTCGGGAGGAGAAAAAGTTAGATGTATGATGTCTAAAATGATGTGTGAGTCTGCTAATACAATAATTCTGGACCAACCAACAAATCACCTCGATCTAGAATCTATTACTTCGCTTAATAATTCCCTAACGGAATTTACAGGAACGATGTTTCTGTATACTTATGATCACCAGTTAATATCAACATCAGCCAACAGAATAATAGAGATTTTGCCAAAAGGAATTATAGACAAAAGAATTCCTTACGATGAATACTTGATGGATGATAAAGTAAAATCACTCAGGCTAGAACTTGAGTAAATTTTTAAATAGAATTTCATTTAAAAAATTAAAGTTTTACTATAGAATTCTATTAGGCAGAATGGCTTTTCCCTACTAATTTTTTTAACGCAACATATAATGGAGGTTCATAGTGAAATTCACCATCCAAAGCATTAGAGTAAATGGTCTTTCTGTTTTTATTTAGGCAGTAAACGCTTCTTTGATAAATTTAAATCTCCTGAAATTAATAAATTCATTAAAGTTTTTTCAGCATCTTTATACAAAACTAAGTTTAGTTTATAGAGAGGAATTTCAATTTTTCAAATTTTCATTGAGTTCCTAAACTTCGATTCATCAAACATAACGAATATAATAATCCACAAAAAAGGAAGTGCAGGAATTTTATACCTAACTATTGCACCAATTACTGGCGTGGTAGAACCAATTATTGCAAACAAAAGAAATATAAACAACAAAAAGTACAGCATCCATATTATCTCATACTTTCTTGGTTGCTTAAACCAAACTAACGCCAACGCAAAACAAATAATAAAAGAAATATTTTCAACCAATGTTATCAACTGAAAAATATTTCTTGTTTCTCTCGGAAGCGGTCTTATTAATACGTTTAGGAGATATTCTGGTAGATTTTTTATGAAACTTTTTAATCCATCTATTTCACTAATTTCTATATTTGATTTTGCACCAGGTATCTTCTTTAAAATTTTAAAAGAATTAGTTTTTCCGGTCTTAATTTCAACTAGTTTTGTATCTCTCAAATTTACAAAAGCATATCCAACTATTTTTCTGGTTACATAACCTGAATCTCCGCAAATTTTTATAGCTGTTGTTCCTAAATCATAATCAATTCTAAATGTATCTTTGGATTGTTCTACAAAATAGCCACCTTTTGATACATTAATAAACTGTTGCTGCTTTTCTGAGAGAAGTTTCAATGGTTTGCGAAAGATAGCACTGTTTTTAGCAAATAAAAGATATAAACAAAAACAAAAAATTAACCCAAAAAGTAAAGCGATCTTTGGTTTAAGGTTGGGAGTATAACTAAAAATAAAAGTTAAAGGAATTAAACAAAAAGCAACATAAAACTTAGAGAAAAGAACGCCCAACCACATTAAAATAAAAATTAACAAGTGGGTTTTTTTTCCTGATTTATAATAGCAATATATAAACCACAAAAATAATCCTAAAAAGCCAATTAAAACTCCTTCTTTTAATATTCCTGATGACCAAAAAACAAATGATGGAATAAAAAATACAGCAATAAGTGATTTTATTTTCTCTTTAAAAATCAAAACAAATGTTCTGTACATTGCTACCTGTCCTGTAAAAGACCATAATCCTAATACCACTAAATGTATGTATTGATTGCCACCGGAAAATGGAAACAAAAGCATATTAAATCTAATAATTAACCTTGAATCATTTATAAAATTTACATTGCCTTCTAAGTACCAATGATCTAAATAATTTAATACTGTAACTACCTCCTTACTATAATTATCAATTCCAAATAATATTTTAAAATATACAACTAAATTTGTTTTTGAGTAGTTCCAAATTATTTTGCTGTCATCTAAATATTTAAAAACATCTCCCGTTTTTCTATCCTGGTAAAAGTAGGTGTAAACAAACAGCAGACCAATCCCTGAGATAATTTTTATGGCAAATAAAATACTAATAATGGGTGGATTTATTCCTGAATTTTTATAAAAACTCAAACTAAAAAAAAGAATGCAGCAAACAAAAAACAAAAATAATCCCCAAAACATGTTTTAAAAATAATGACTCAATATTAATAATATTTACAAGTAATTGTATTTTTGCAACCGCAAAAAATAAATGCAACAAACAAAATGGAAAATCAAACAACCCTTGAGACCGCAAAAAAATTGGGATTATTAGAGTCTGAATTCGATACTATTAAAACAATTCTTAACAGGGTTCCAAATTTTACTGAACTCAGCATTTATTCTGTAATGTGGAGTGAACACTGCTCTTACAAAAATTCAATTAAATGGTTAAAAACACTACCCAAAGAAGGAAGTAGAATATTAGCAAAAGCCGGTGAAGAAAATGCTGGGCTTGTTGATATTGGCGAAGGGTTAGCCTGTGCATTTAAAATAGAGTCTCATAACCATCCTAGCGCGGTAGAACCTTATCAAGGAGCGGCAACGGGTGTTGGTGGAATTAATCGAGATATTTTTACGATGGGAGCTAGGCCAATAGCACAGCTAAATTCTTTAAGATTTGGAAATCTTGACAAAGAAAAAAATAAATGGTTGTTAAGAGGTGTTGTAAAAGGTATTGGCGATTATGGCAATGCATTTGGAATTCCAACCGTAGGTGGTGAAGTTTTTTTTGACGATTGTTTTAATCAAAATCCATTGGTAAATGCTATGAGTGTTGGTATTGTTAAAGTTGGCGAAACAATTTCTGCAACAAGTTATGGCAGTGGTAATTTGGTTTTTATTGTGGGATCTTCTACGGGCAAAGATGGCATTCATGGTGCAACTTTTGCTTCGGCAGACATTACAGAAAATTCTGCCGAAGACTTGCCTGCCGTGCAAGTTGGCGACCCTTTTCAAGAAAAATTATTGCTTGAAGCAACCTTGGAAGTTATAAAAACAGGCGCTGTTATTGGAATGCAAGACATGGGTGCCGCTGGCATTATATGTTCTACCTCCGAAATGAGTGCCAAAGGAAAACACGGGATGAATATAAATTTAGATTTGGTCCCCACTCGTCAAAAAGACATGAAACCATTTGAAATATTACTTTCCGAAAGTCAAGAAAGAATGCTAATTGTAGTAGAAAAAGGGAAAGAAGATTTAGTGAAAAATGTTTTTGATAAATGGGATTTAAATTGCAAACAAATAGGCGAAGTAATTGAAGGGGATTTTTTAAATTTCTTTTCTAATGGCGAATTGGTGGCAAATGTTCCTGCCGATTCTTTGGTATTAGGAGGAGGTGCACCAGTATATGAAAGAGAATATTCAGAACCTGAATATTTTAAGAAAAATCAAAAATTTGATATTAACGAAATTCCTATTCCAAACGATTTGATTGATGTTGCAAAAAATATTATCTCTAGCTTAAATATTTCATCAAAAAAATGGATTTCTAATCAGTATGATTCCATGGTTGGCACTGCAAATATGAGTTCTAATAATCCTTCAGATGCTGCAATTGTAAATTTAAAGGGAACTAACCGAGCGTTGGCACTAAGTGTAGATTGCAATTCAAGATATGTTTATTCTAATCCGGAAGTTGGTTGTGCAATTGCAGTTGCTGAGGCAGCCAGAAATATTGTTTGTTCCGGAGGACAGCCATTAGCTGTTACCAATTGTTTAAATTTTGGAAATCCGTATAACCCCGAAGTATATTGGCAGTTTGTAGGGGCAATAAAAGGCATGAGTAATGCATGCACAGCTCTGGAAACCCCAGTAACTGGAGGTAATGTAAGCTTTTACAATCAATATACCGAAGGCGGAGAAACAAAACCTGTTTTCCCAACTCCTACCATTGGAATGTTAGGTATTCTTGAAGATAAATCACAACAAATACCTTTAAGTTTTCAAAATGATAAAGATAAAATTTATATACTAGGTGATTTAATTGATGACATTAATTCTTCGGAATATGTGTATTCCTATCATGGCCTAAAAAATAGTCCTGCACCATTTTTTGATATTCAACAAGAAATTAAACTGCACAAAACTATCTCGTTGCTTAATTCAAAAAATCTAATTTCTTCTTGCCACGATATTTCCGATGGTGGTTTATTTACAACACTCTGTGAAATGGCTTTTTTGAAAAATTTTGGCTTTGAAATAAAATATCTTCCAAAAATCAGGATTGATTCGTTTTTATTTGGAGAATCTCAAAGCAGAGCAGTTTTGGCAGTTTCCTATGAAAAAGAAAGTGAATTTTTAACTTGCATTAAAAACTGTAATTTAAGTTACCAACTTTTGGGTGACGTTAAATTTGACGAATCCATTTACATTGACGATGTTAATTTTGGAACAATTTCATCTTATTACAACTTGTACCAAAACAAAATTCCACACCTTATGAATTCGTAACCTAAACCAGTTTTTTAATCGCACAACATTTCGGCTGCTTCCTTTCCAAGAAGAGAGCCCAGTGCTATACCCATTCCTCCTAACTTAACTGCACAAACAACATTTTTTGATAATTTTTTTAAGTAGGGTGTTTTTGTAGATCCTATACCCATAATTCCTGTCCATTGGTTTTCAATTTCAAATTTTTTTCCCGGAATAATATCTCTTTTTAGCATTTCTATTAAACGGTTTTGAATCCTGTCATTTAATTTCATTGTAGAAGTATTTTCAGTTTTAAAATCTAAATTTCTACCACCGCCCAATAAAACTCTATCATTAAAATTTCTAAAATAATAAAATCCTTCGTCAAAATGAAAACTTCCTTTTAATTTTAAATTTTTAATTGGTTTGGTTATCAATACCTGCGCCCGTGCCGGCTCAACTATGAGTTTTTTATCCTTTATTAATTCATTAAAAAATCCATTAGTGCATATTGCTACTTTCTTTGATTCAATTTCTAATTTTCCAATTTTTAGTAGAATAGTGCCTTTTGTTTTATAATCTAAAGAATCAACCTTTATTGAATTTAAAATTCTAATGTCATTTTTGCTTGCCAATTTTAGTAACTGCTGCATCATTTTACCTGTATCAATCTGTCCTTCTCCCGCATTGCAAATCATATATCTAAATCTATCTCCAAATCCCATTTTATTTACACTAGTACTCAAATCGCTATACGTATTTTTTAAACCAGTAATTTTTTTAAATTTGGAGTTCAACATGTTCAAATTTTCAACACAAAAATCAAAGTCATTTCTGTTCTCAAATACCTCATATCCAAACCAATGCTTATAATCAATGTTTTTTTTCCCAAGATTACTTTTTAGTAACTCTAATCCTTTAACTCTCCTATAAATTAAATTTTCAACTTCTTCAATTGTTTGATTTTTTAAGTCGGATAGTATTTCACTTGGGCTTCCAAAGCAAGCAAATCCTGCATTTTTGGTGCTTGCCCCTTCCGGTAATATCCCTTTCTCCAAAATTAAAATTTTCGCTTTTCTATTTCGCTTTTTATATTCAATGGCAGTATTTAAACCAACAATGCCACTTCCAATTACTATTAAATCTAAATCGTTAAACCAGGAATCAAATTCCCAAAAGCTAATTTTCATGGAACAATTATTTCATTTTTAATTTTTTGTCGACCAATTTAGTGCAATTGGATGATTAATTGCCATTTTTTACGTTTTTTTTCATTTTGAATTTTTTAAATCTTAAGATTTTGATCATATTTGCGTTTATTCAATTAGTAAAGGAATATTGTTGTATGTATTTTTCTATAAGGAAGAATTTTTTAGGCGTTTTAAGATGGTATTTAGTTTTAGTTTTTGTTATTATATTTTCCAATGTTTCAATTTCTCAGGATAATCCAAAAAGAAATTGGAAATTAGAAATTAACGGCACTGTTACTGCAAAACAAGGTGGAAAATTAGGCGATGCAAAAATTACAATTTTTATGGATGGGAGTGAAGTAAAAACAATTTACACTTCTTCAAACGGCAAATTCAATCATGTTCTAGACCCTGATCATGAATACACGATTAAAGTTTCAAAACCAAGCTACGTTTCTAAATCATTCGAAGTTTCAACAAACAACGGACCAATTGATGCTATACCATTATTGGCTCAGCCTGTGGATATTGAATTATTCAAGGAAGTTAAGGATTTAGATGTTTCAATACTAAACAAACCCATTGGAAAAATATTTTTCGATGCAAACGAAAATAAATTTGGCTACGATGCAAAATATTCCAAGAGTGTGCGTCAAATGCTCGATAAAATGACCAAGGAATTGGAAGAGAAGCTTATAGCAGAAGAGGAAGCAAAGAAAAAAGCAGCAGAAGAAGAAAAAAAGAGATTAGCCGAAGAAGCAAAAGCAAAAGCAGAAGCAGAGAAAAAAGCTAAAGAAGAAGAAGCGGCTCGTAAAAAAGCTGACGAGGAAGCAAAAAAACAAGCTCAACAAGACGCAGCTGCTAAAGCTGCAGCAGATGCCAAAGCTAAGGCTGAAGCTGAGCGAAAAGCAAAAGAAGACGAAGCGGCAAGACTAAAAGCTGAAGAAGAAGCAAAAAGGAAAGCTGCTGAAGCCGAAAAGGAAAGACAAAAACAAGAAGCAGAAGCAAAAAGAAAGGCCGAAGAAGAAGCTAAAAAGCAAGCCGAGCTTGATGCAAAGGCAAAAGCTGAAGCAGAAAAAAGGGCAAAAGAAGAAGAAGCGGCAAGACTTAAAGCAGAAGAAGAAGCAAAAAGGAAGGCTGCTGAAGCTGAAAAGGAAAGACTAAAACAAGAAGCAGAAGCAAAAAGAAAGGCCGAAGAAGAAGCTAAAAAACAAGCTGAGCTAGATGCAAAAGCTAAAGTAGAAGCGGAGCGATTGGCAAAATTAGAAGAAGAAGCTGCAAAAAAGAAAGCCCAAGAGGATGAAAAAGCCAGACTAAAAGCCGAGTCCGAAGCCAAAAAACTGGCCGAAGAAGAAGCAAAAAGGAAAGCTGAAGAAGAAGAAAAAGCAAGAAAAGACGCAGAAAGACTTTCAAGATTAGACGAAGAAGCCCGCAAAAAAGCCGAAGAGGAAGCCCGTAAAAAAGCAGAGCAAGATGAAAAAGATAGGATAAAGGCAGAAAATGAAGCCAAAAGATTGGCCGAAGAAGAAGCAAAAAGGAAAGCTGAAGAAGAAGAAAAAGCCAGAAAAGAAGCAGAAAGACTTTCAAGATTAGACGAAGAAGCCCGCAAAAAAGCCGAAGAGGAAGCCCGTAAAAAAGCAGAGCAAGATGAAAAAGATAGGATAAAGGCAGAAAATGAAGCCAAAAGATTGGC
>CAIMMJ010000428.1 GCA_903842515.1 uncultured Bacteroidota bacterium
AAGTTCAAGTTTTAATGGAAAAGATTCTATATTTTATGATGGACAATTAAGCAAAGTTACAAGCAATTTAAACGCCAACGAAGCATACATTTATGGATTTAATGCTTTTCTATCTGCAGATATTTCTGAATTTGTTTCACTATACTCCTGCTTAAATTATACGTATGCAAGAATAAAAACAGATTCAATAAATTATCCCCTTGATCATATTCCGCCCACCTTTGGAAAAACATCCTTGGTGTTAAAAAAACAAAGATTTAGAGGTGAGTTTTTTGTAATGTATAATGGATGGAAACGATTAAAAGATTACAATTTAAAAGGTGAAGACAATTTTGCAGAAGCCACTTTATATGGCATGCCAGCTTGGTTTACATTAAATTTAAGAACAAATTTCAACATCCATAAAAACTTTATGTTACAAATGAGTTTAGAAAATATTTTAGATAAAAATTATAGAACTTTTGCCTCTGGTATAAGTGCTCCCGGCAGAAATTTTTCCATTACAATCAGGAACAACTTTTGAACCTAATAAAAAATGTATGAGAATCTCTATTGGTAAAATTTTACGATAGCCCCCATTTTTCCCCTTTGTATCTTGTTTAATATTTCTGTGATTTTTGTTTGTTTAAAGATCACAGAAATTTAAGCTTTTCAATTCTTCTAAAAAATCAAATAAAATTTATTCTCAAGAATCTTCTTTGATACTTTTATGTTTAGTTTTTAATTATTTTCTTTTTAATGGTAATTGAGTTTACTTTAATTTCTAAAAAATAAATTCCATTGCTCAAATTAGAAACATCTATGCTGTGGTTTTGATTAGATACAGAGATCATTTCTTGAGTGAGTATTGTTTTGCCTGTAACATCAATTAATGCAAAAGATAAATTAGAATTGATTGGGTTGGTGCAATTTATATTTAAATAATCAACAACCGGATTGGGTTCAATAGTAAAATCACTCGCTTTGTGTTCTGTCAAACCAACAAAGCTAGGAACTGTAAAATTAAAGGTGGCCGAACAACCAAAAGCATCAGTAACTAAACAAGTGTAGGTACCCGAAGTAAGTCCGCTTGCACTATTTGTATATTGAGGCGGATTAGTATTCCATACAAATCCGTAAGGTGGACTGCCTCCGGCTACTGAAATTCCAACTGATCCACTTGGATTACTAACTGTTGTTTGAGGGGTTACTACTGAGCTGGATAAAGTAATCCCAGAGGTTTCTACAATTGCATCTGCACTAATCGTACATCCATTACCGTAAGTTACAATAACAGTGTATGTTCCTGCTGAAATATTACTTACTGTTTGTAAGGTGCTAGGTGGATTAGTATTCCAATTATATGATAAAGCCGGAGAACCAGAAACTACATTTACAGTAGCCGATCCATTTAAACTTCCTTGACAATTAGCAGGCTGAGTAGATGTTGATAGCACCGGAACTTCATAAGTTTCAATAGCTACTATTTGTTGGGCCGTAGAATCAACAAGGCAAGAAGCATCAGAAACAAGAGTTACTAAAAGTGTATCGCCATCAGAGAGTGCAGAACTTGTAAAACTATTGGTGCTGCTTACAACTTGATTTTCATTTAATATCCATTCAAATGTTGGAGAAGATCCTCCATTAATTGCTGTTGCAACAAGGTTAACTGTTTCTCCTTGACAAATAGCAACTGTGTTGTTTGGACTTATTGAAATTGATGGAGTAGAGCTGGCATCTAATACAGTAATATTCTTAGAAATGGTGCTAGAGCCCGCGGCATTAGAAGTTGTTAGTTCAATTTGAAATGTTCCACCGCTGTTGTAGCAAATGCCTTGAGGACTTTGCTCCACCGAAGTAGAAGTGTTTGCACCAACAAGTGACCAGTTAAAAGATGTTGGAGAATTTGAACTTAGGTCTTGAAGATTTATGCACTCTCCTGCACAAATAACAGTATCGCTAATTTGAAAGTTAGTTACTGGGGCAACAGCAGGCAAGGTGCAACAAGTGCCAGAAATAGCCGATACTGCGTAGTTTGTTGAATTTACCCAACAATCATACTGAACATTTAGAGAATTTAATGTTCCTCCTAGATTGGATGTGAAATAATTTACAATTTGATCAATTGTGTTGCATCCTCCTTGATAAGCATTTATATTGCAACTGGAAGCACAAATAATTCCAAAATTATAACCGTTTGCATTGGTGGATGTTACCGGCGGAATAGTTAAAATACTTTGATTAGAAGTTGGCACTCCAACAATGGATGTTGGAAAATTTCCAATACCACAATTGTTATTGTTTTGTGTGGAATTAAAACCTGCATAAATTACCTGCGTTACATTACTACTGAAAGAACCACTAATGGTTACTTGCACCGGCTCATAGCTGCATACGCCAATCTTTAAATTGGGTATATTTACGTCCACATCAATATTAAGTTCTCCCCCGTTGTAATTGGAGAAAATTATTAAATTACCTGTGGGGTTGCATGACTGTGATTTTGCAAAATTTGAAGCAAAAAAACAAATGATGGACATGAATAAAAATCCTTTGTTGATTGAAGCCATGCTTAAAAATAATTTTTTCATTTTATCTCAAAATTAATAAATTTTTATTTGATTTGGTAGTATAGAAAATTGTGTTTTAAATGTGGCTAAATTATTTTATGCCAATGATTAAATAAATACTTCTTTAGTATAAAAGTAACTAAAAGATTTATTTACTAATACTCAATAGTTCTCGTTATGAACGAAAACTTACCTTTGTTGAATTTGCAACCCATTGCATTTTAATATTTTGATATGGGTTGCAAACGGAAAAATAAATATGTCATCGTTAGCCAAGACCTATGCTATGGCATAAAAACAAGGACAAATTTAGCAGCCTGCATTTGTATTTGGTGCTGTTATGAGCTGGGCTATTGAAGGATAATTTTTCTTAATTCAATAATGTTTCCTACCGAATCAATGACTTGTGCAAAATAAAGTCCGTTCCCACCCCAATTTGATGAATTCAAATAATCAGTTTGGGAAGTAATATTTTTAGTAAAGATTTGTTTCCCTAAAGCATTTTTTATTATCAAATTATAACCATTCATGATATTTAGATTTCCATAATCAAAATATAAGTGTGTGTTGGAGGGATTAGGAGATATCCGAATTTGATAAATTTCATTTTCATGAACACCAGTTGTACCTAATTGAACAGTAAAGCTTACAGTGTCTGAAAAAATGCAATCCGTAACAATTAAATTTACAGTATAAATCCCAGTTGAGGAGTAGGAGTGGTTTGGATTTTCTAAAACTGATGTGTTCCCGTCGCCAAAATCCCAAAAATAATTCAGTGGGCTATTCGTGTTAGAAGATGATGTATTGGTAAATGTTACTGAATTGCCATTAGTTGAATAACTAAAGTTTGCAAGCGGATCATTAATAGTTAAGTTCCAATCATTTTGGCTATTAAATATGGTATTATCAGATATCTGTTGATAATATAGTGCACGAGACTGGGTTATTCCGGCATTAAATGCAATGCCGCTTGAGGGCTGTTTCCAAATTGAACTGAAAATGGTTAAGGCTGCAACATAACTACCGTCTAAATTTGGATGGCTATTGTCATTGCTATGTAAAATCAAAGTTGTGTCATTCAAAATATTCTGCCAAGTAACTCCAACTGGAGCACATTGAATATTAAGTATATCACTGATTTCGGTATAAGCGCTTGTCAACGAATCCTGCATATGGTTAAAATCAACAAACACCGGACTGCAATAGGTGTTTGGTGGATCACATTGCTGACCACCAAATCGCCTGCCCCACGTCATATAGGTAATAATTTTTGTACAGGGATTGAATTGTTCAGCCAACGCCTTCAAATCACTCATAGCAGGATACATATCATTGTAGCGGTAAAAGTCAATTGTTGGTATTTGGCTTTGCTCCTGAATTACAATATAATCCCAGGTACCCTGACTTATTTTAGAGTTAGAAGTAGGATCATTTACATGTCCTGATACTAGCATTCCACCGGGCATATTAGAATCAATTATTAGTGTTTTTCCGGCAGAACTAGAGAGGCTTTGAACAAGCTGTGGCAGATTATTATATGATGTGTAACTGTTACCTAAAAAAAGAACTCTTAGTGTGTCTTGTGCGAAGAGATTATTAATTGAAATTACTGTTAGTAGAAGTAGTGTTAATTTGATTTTCATATTTTACTTTTTGATTGTTTGTTTCAAGATAATGCAATGTAAATATAATTGCCTTTCCCATACCATAAAATACTTCTTTAGTATAAAAAAACAAAAAGATTTATTTACTGTCAATCCATCTTTTATAAATCCAAATAAAGTAATACAAATTACATTTATACATTCATAGGAACCTCCATTAATAATATCTCTGCCTCATCAGAATCCGATTTGATGGTTATTTTTTCAGTATCCCATATTCCTATTCCATCTCTTGTGTTTAATGCAATTCCATCTATGGTAAAATCACCGGTTAAAACAAAAGCATATACCCCATTTCCAGATTTTTTTATCTGATACTCTACTTCTAACTCTTTATCAAAATTCCCCATAAAAAACCAAGCATCTTGGTTAATCCAAACTCCCTCTTCATTAGCATTGGGAGAAACTATTTGTTGCAATTTATTGTGCCTGTCATTGCTGTTTAAAGAGATTTGATCGTAGCGTGGCGCAACGTTTTTTTTGTTAGGAAAAATCCAAATTTGTAGAAACTTCACCAACGAGTCTTTACTTCTGTTGTATTCACTGTGTGTAATTCCTGAGCCGGCACTCATCACTTGCACATCGCCTTTTTTAATAATTGCAGTGTTTCCCATGCTGTCTTTGTGTTCCAAGTCTCCTTCTAATGGAATAGAAATAATTTCCATGTTATCATGCGGATGAGTTCCAAAGCCCATGCCTGCTTCTACTCTATCGTCGTTTAAAACTCTTAGAACTCCAAAATGCATTCTTTGGGGATTGTAATAGTTTGCAAAACTAAAAGTATGTTTGCTTTGGAGCCAGCCATGATTTGCATAGCCTCTTGTTTCTGCTTTGTGAAGAATGGTGTTTGTCATAGCTATTAATTTTTTTGTGGATGCATAGTTTAAAAAATAAAAGTAGAACAATAAATTTTTATCAAGCAAAAATTAAATTAATATTTAGTAATTTTAGGCTCAAATAAAATTCATGAAAGAATCTTTTACTTCCGCCAAGTTTCAAGGTAACTTGATGCCTCAAGAAGAAATGTTAGAAGTAGCTCGTAAGAAAGGCAATTTATTTATTGGTTTACCCAAAGAAACATCTTTTCAGGAAAATAGAATTTCGTTAGTGCCAGATGCTGTGGCAATGTTGGTGAGCAATGGCCATCAAATAGTAGTAGAAACTGGAGCAGGACAAGGGTCTAATTTCGACGACAAAGACTATAGCGAAGCAGGAGCTCAAATTGCTTACTCGCCCGAAGAAGTTTACAAAGCCGATATCATTTTAAAAGTTGCACCCCCTTCTGCCGAAGAAATTCAATTGATGCAACGCAAACAAACCTTAATTTCGGCCTTACAACTCAGCGTTCAAAAAACTAATTTTGTTTCTGAGCTGATGGATAAAAAAGTTACTGCAATTGCATTTAACCACATAAAAGACGAAGATGGAATTTTTCCGGTGATTCGTGCCATGAGTGAAATTGCAGGCAATACAGCAATTTTAATTGCAGCAGAATATTTAAGCAACATCAACCAAGGGCAGGGAGCTATGTTTGGCGGCGTTACGGGAGTGCCGCCCACCGAAGTAGTTATTATTGGTGCCGGAACAGTAGCAGAGTTTGCAACACGTGCAGCGCTGGGATTAGGTGCTATGGTAAAAATATTTGATGATTCTCCCTATCGCTTGCGTCGTTTGCAAAGCGATTTAGGAATGAGAGTTTTTACATCGGTACTTCAACCTAAAATATTAGCAAAACATTTAAAAACAGCCGACGTTGCTATTGGCGCCATAAGAGCCACAGACGGAAGAACACCCTGTGTGGTTAGCGAAGAAATGGTAAGCGAAATGAAATATGGTTCGGTAATAATAGACATTAGCATTGACCAAGGTGGCTGTTTTGAAACTTCTGTTGTTACCAACCACACCCGACCAGTTTTTAGAAAATATGGAGTAATACATTACTGTGTTCCCAACATCGCATCTAGAGTATCTAGAACAGCTTCTTATGCACTAAGTAATATTTTTGCACCTATCATTTTAAACATTGGCGAAGAAGGTGGAATTGAAAACATGTTGCGCCATCAAAAAGGTGTGAGACACGGAGTTTATATTTACAATGGAATTTTAACTGATAAATTTCTAGGTGAATCTTATAATATTCCATACAAGGACATAGATTTACTGATGTCGGTGATGTAAGAGAATTTAATTTTTTGTACATTCAACTTATACTTTTTTATATTAAAACCCGAATTATATTATAAATAACTTTTACTAAAAAAGATTCCTTTTTCTTACCTTTGAAAAAAAAATGAAATTAATAGATATAAATACAACTCTTATTGATGGCTATCTTAAGCTTTTGGGAAATTTGAGTACAGATATTAAACTAGATCTTATTTCAAAACTCACACTTTCAATTAAAGCAGACTTAATCGACAAGAAAAAATCTTTTTATAAAGCTTCAGGAGCGTGGGAGTCAAAGAAATCTGCAGAAGAAATAATTGAAGATATAAAGAACAGTAGAACTTTTACTAGACAAACTGAAAAGTTTTGAGCAAATTTCTAATTGACACTAACACCTGTATTTTTTATATTAAAGGCAAGTTTGATTTAAAAAACAAATTCGAGAAAGCTGATCCTGAAAATTGTTTTATTTCTGAAATTACTCTTGCGGAATTAAAGTTTGGAGTAGAAAACAGTGAAAGAAAAGATAAAAATCAAATTGTATTAACAAATTTTCTAACCGGAATAAAGCTTGTTCCAATTTTTCATTGTCTTGACTTTTATGGTGCAGAAAAAGCTAGGCTAAGAAAGGCTGGAACTCCAATAGATGACTTCGACCTTTTAATAGGAGCAACAGCAGTTGTACATAATTTAATAATGGTAACAAACAATACAAGCCATTTTCATTTAATAAAAGGTATTAAATTAGAAGACTGGACTAAGTAAAAATAACAACTTAATTATGGAATTTATAGAAGACAAAGGAGACTTCCCAAGAAGATTAAAACTTTTTATTATTGGTGTAATTATTGGTTCTATTGTAATGTATTTCTCTGTTTTTAAAGGACGAAACATCTACAAATCACCGCAGGAAGTAGTTATTTCAAAGTTATTAAAGTATCCTTCTCAAGCATCAGAACTTGCTTCAAAAAAAATAAGAGAGAACAATGTTTCTACTGATGAAATCAAAGAACTTTTAAACAACGGTGACGTAAAGTTTAGCGAAAGTGAAGTTCATAAAAAACCATGCCCGGTTTATAAAATAGAAAATGAACTAGACAATAAAAAACTAAGAACCGTTTTCTTTGAGCTGTGCGATTCAACATCTATCCTTGTGGATATAGTATACAAAAACAAATAATTTAGATTTTATTACTTAAAGTTTTAGCATAAAAACTTACATTTGCAACCAATGAAATCAATAAAAATAAGCAAGTTCTCTGTTATCATTAGCATAGCTTTAGTGCTTTTGCTAGCTGGCGTGTTTGCTACTTTAATGATTTATACCAACACATTATCCAAAAACATAAAAGAGAATTTGGCCATTACTTTAGTGCTAAAAGAAGGTAGCGGTTATGCCCAAATGATTTCTATTGAAGAGCAAATTAAAAACGAAAAGATTGTAAAAAAAGTAAATTTTATATCCGCACAAAAAGCTGCCGAACAACTTAAACAAGAGCTTGGCGAAGACTTTGTATCTGTAATTGGATACAATCCTCTTTTGCCAATGGCCGAAGTTTTTATTTACTCTGATTACGCCAACGCCGATAATATTGGACAATTGGTTAATAAACTAAAATCAAATCCGCTAATAAAAGAAATAAAAGTGCAAGACAACTTGTTAGAAGGATTAGAGAAAATGAACTCAAAAATTTCCGTGGCTTTTATCACACTTATTGTATTGCTTTTGATCATTGTATTTTCTCTAATATATCAATCCATTAGACTTTCTATTTATTCGCAACGATTCACAATTAAAACACTACAATTAGTTGGTTCAACTTCTAATTACATTAGAAAACCATTTTTAATAAATTCTTCCATA
>CAIMMJ010000429.1 GCA_903842515.1 uncultured Bacteroidota bacterium
AAAAGAAATAGAAAATAAAAATACTCTGGGAATGAATTTAATTCAAATTTTAGTTCATCAACTTAGAGGCGAGTTAGAATTTTTTAATGACGGTGGAGCAGTTTGCAAGATTCAGTTTTAAACTTCATCAAAAAAAATGGCAGAATAAATAGAACTGAAATCCTACTTATTTTGCCAAATTTAAATTTGTTATCAAAAAAAATTACGATAGTTTTTTCTTTAAATTTTCATCAATTAAATCTAAAAATTCTTCTGTAAATAAATAATTTTCAACAGAAACTTTTTCACCATAAATACAAACAGCTAGGTCTTTTGTCATTTTTCCACTTTCAACTGTTTCTATACACACTTCTTCTAGTTTTTTTGCAAAATCAATTAAAGCAGTATTGTTATCTAATTTGCCTCTAAAAGCCAAGCCTTGAGTCCATGCAAAAATAGAAGCTATAGGATTTGTGGAAGTTTTTTTGCCTTGTTGGTGCATTCTATAATGCCTAGTAACAGTTCCGTGTGCCGCTTCGGCCTCCATAGTTTTTCCATCCGGCGTAATCAAAGCCGATGTCATCAATCCCAGTGAACCAAACCCTTGAGCAACAATGTCGGATTGAACATCACCGTCGTAATTCTTGCATGCCCACACAAAATTTCCATTCCATTTAAGTGCACTTGCTACCATGTCATCAATTAATCTGTGCTCATACGTAAGTCCTAGGGCATCCATTTGTGCTTTAAATTCATTGATGTATATTTCTTCAAAAATATCTTTAAATCTTCCATCGTATTTTTTAAGAATGGTATTTTTAGAAGAAAAATAAAGTGGCCATTTTTTATCTATTGCTGTGTTAAAGCAAGACCTCGCAAATCCTTTAATTGATTCTTCGGTGTTATACATCGCCAATGCTACTCCGTTGCCTTTAAAATTAAAAACTTCAAAAGATTGTGGAGCATCTCCATTGTCTGGAGTATACGTAATGGTTAGTTTACCGCTTCCTTTTGTTACAAAATCTGTTGCTCGGTATTGGTCTCCAAAAGCATGACGACCAATACAAATAGGAGCAGTCCAATTTGGCACCAACCTAGGAATATTTTTCATAACAATGGGTTCTCTAAAAACTGTTCCATCTAAAATATTCCTAATGGTTCCGTTAGGCGATTTCCACATTTGCTTTAGGTTAAACTCTTTTACTCTTTGTTCATCTGGAGTAATGGTTGCACATTTAATGCCTACGTTAAATTGTTTAACTGCATTTGCTGCGTCAATAGTAACCTGATCGTTGGTAGCATCGCGGTGTTCAATGCCTAAATCAAAATACTTAATGTCTATTTCTAGGTATGGAAGTATAAGTTTCTTTTTTATGAAATCCCAAATTATTCTAGTCATTTCATCTCCATCCATTTCCACTACGGGGTTTGCAACTTTAATTTTATTCATTTTGTTTATTGTCTTTAAAATCCAAAAATTTGATTTTTATTAATTTCTGTTAGGGCGGCAAATTTAGAAAATCCTGACGAAAGTATTTTATCTTTTTTGCCAATAATTAAATAAGATATGTTTTTGTTGGCGATATGTTTAGTATGAAATTTTGCTAAATCATCCAATTGTATTGATTTTGCTAGCTCGTAAGTTGCTTTTCTTGAATCTTGAGACATTCCAAGTTGTTTAACAGCATAGTAACTAGGGAGAATCTCTTTTTTGGAAATTCGCTCAGAATTTATTTTTTGAATGATAGATTTTTTAGTTTCTTCAAACATATCTTGCGCCAAGGGCAGTGTATCCAGCAAGGATTTCATTCCGGCAGTTGCCTCGTATAATTTATCTGCTTGAGTTCCAATATAGGAAACTCCGTAGATACTTCTGTTGCTTATTTTGGGCATAGAAACACTAGAAAAAACGCTGTAAGCTAGTGCTTTAGATTCTCTTAGCGTTTGGCCAACTACAGAATTTAATCCTGCACCAAAATACTGGTTATGAATTTTTGATACTGGTATCAAGGTAGAATCAAATGCAGTAATTTGAGTTAAGAACAGCACCTCGGCTTGCTGCATTTCAAAATCTACAAAAATGGCTTTATTTTCTTTGATGGCTTGTTCAGTAAAATTTGACTCAAATTGGGGCAACATAAGCGATTTAGGAACGATGTGGTATTTTTGAATTTCTGCTGCAGCAATTTCTGCTACACTTGGGCCATAATAATGAATTTGATGCTTGAAATTAAAAACAGATTTAAGCAATTGAACAAGCTTTTCTGCTTTTAGATTTTTTAAATCTTCATTAGATAAAACATTGTTAAACGGGTTAGTGGCACCGTATTTAGCAAAGCTCGCCAGTGCCTGTTGCAAAATTACTCCCTTGTTCTTTTTAATGTCGTCTCGCACTTGCAAATTTTGTGCAATAACATTTTGCATAATTTCATCACTTGCTTGCACATCTCTCATCAACAATTCAATTAACTCTATTGCTTTACCTTTGTTTTCATCTAATCCCGAAATTGTAATTTTTGATTGATTTTCCTCGCAACTAACTCTAAAATCGCACCCTAACTTAAACAATTCTGTTTGTAAGTTTTCTGCACTCATTTTTGATGTGCCAGCGTATAGAATGTAATCGAAAGCAATTGGCAATAATTTATTGTGTGCACTGCCCATTGGTAGAATAAAGTCTAATTTAAACAGCGTATTTGTTTGATTTTTTACGGCATACATTTCAACTCCATTAACCATTGCTTTATTAATTTCTTTAGAAAAATCTATGAACTCTGGTTTTAATTCCACAACATTTTCTGCGTTAAAGTTTTTTGCATAATCGGATTTTTTGTCTCTATTGGTCTCCACAGGAGTAATTTCTGGTTTAGATACTTTAACCATGTTTTTATCTTCGCCGCTTCTTTTGTAAACCAGCACATAATTGTCGTTCATGTTGTTTTTTGCAAAGTCTACAATTTGTTGTTTGGTAATTTTAGAAAGTCTGTTTATGGTGTTAATGTATTTTTCCCAAGATTCATCCTTAATAAAAGCATCCACTAAAGCGCTGGCTCTATCTTCATTAGATTCCAATTCTGTCATCATTTTTAATTTTAGATTGGTTATGGTGGCTTGTGGCAACCATTCAGGGAAATCACCTTTTTTTAATTTTTCAATTTCCTCTAAAAATAATTTTTGCATTTCCTCTAACGATTGTCCTTGTGTTGGACTGCCTCCCATAAATAAAATACTGTAGTCTTTTAAAAGGTATGCTTCGCAAAAAGACTCTAACACTTTTTGTTTTAAATTTAAGTCCATGTCTAACAGGCCAGCCTTTCCGTTGTATAACATAAAACTCATCATTTTTAAAATGTCTGAGTCAATAGAATTTGAACCATTAAATCTATAGCCCATTATCATAGATTCTGCTTCGGGTCCAAAAACTTCATACGTTTCGTGTTTTAAAATTGGTTCTTCTTTTTGAGGCACAAATGCTTCTAGAGGCTGTGTGGCAAATGTTCCAAAAGTTTTATCAATAACTCTTATTGCATATTCGGGATCAATATCCCCGCTTAAGCAAATGGCCATGTTGTTGGGAATGTAGTATTTTTTTAAATATTGATTTATCCTTTTTATAGATGGATTTTTAAGATGTTCTACAGTTCCAATAGTAGTTTGAGTGCCATAGGTGTGTTTTTTAAATAAACCTGAAAGCAAGGCTTCAATAGATTTATTGCCATCGGAATCTAAACCTCTATTTTTTTCTTCGTAAACAGCCTCTAATTCTGTGTGAAAAATTCTCATAACAGGATTTCTAAAACGTTCTGCCTCCAACGAAATCCAGTTTTCAAATTGGTTGGTTGGTATATCATTGTGGTAAACTGTTTCTTCAAAAGATGTGTGTGCATTAGTTGCCTTTGAACCCATTTGAGCTATCATTCTATCGTATTCGTTGGCAACAGAATATTTTGCTGCTTCTCCGGATAAGCTGTCAATAGAATGGTAGATTTTTTTTCTTTTTGCATCGTCTTTGGTTGCTCTATAATCTTCGTAGAGGTTTTCTATCTGATCTAACAATGGTTTCTCTTTGCTATAATCTAAGGATGCAATTTTATCTGTTCCCTTAAATAACATGTGTTCCAAATAATGAGCAAGGCCCGTTGCATCTGAAGGATCGTTTTTGCCCCCGGCTCTAACAGCAATGTATGTTTGTATTCTTGGCTGTTCTTTGTTTACACTTAAATAAACTTTTAATCCATTGTTAAGTGTGTAGATGGAAGTGTTATAGGGGTCGTTGGCAAATTTTTGAACTTTATACTGAGGAACAGGATTTGGTTTGGCCACATTTGTTATTGGCGCAGTTGGCGGAGGTGGTGGATTTTTTGGTGCAGAACGTTCCTGTGAATGAGAGAATGTAACTCCCAACAAAAATGTAAATACAAAAGTGAATTTTAATTTGAACATAGTAATAAGGTGCTAAGTTTTTTTTTAATTTAAAAAATTTGGGAATAAAGGTAAATTAAAAATAACAGATTTCTTTTTTGATTTGATAAATTAGAAAAGTTATGAAGTTATATCAAATACAAAATTATTATTACTATTTAAATTAAATCTATTCAGCTATGATCTGAGTGATAATTGAAATTACTGTTTGTGAAACTCTACAACATGTTTTTTTGTAAATAAAATACTAGAACATACAAGTATTACTACTTCAATAGATTTGTTTATGAGTTGAAGTGCTTTCTGTGCTAAATTTAAGCTCTAAAATTATTCAAATTTATCAAAAAGTGGTTGTAAATTATTTACTATACTTTTATCAACTTAGTATTAGTAAATTGTTTTTGTTTACTAAAAATCAGTAAATAATATTTGCTATCTGCAATAATTAAAGGGGTTTACGCCCTTGAATTATTCTAAGTATTACGGCTATAGCAGCTATAACCAACAGAATGTGTATAATGCCTCCTGTGCCATAGCCAATAAAACCAATTGCCCATATAATTAATAAAACTACTGCTATTGTGTAAAGTAAGTTTCCCGTTTTTTTATAGTTTTAAAATGTTTTTTGTCAATACAAAGTTGTTATTCAAAACAAGATTAATTGTTACAGAATTTGAGGTAATAATTACATTAATCACAGATATTTTTTAATTATGATTATTTCTGTTGTTAATTTTTCTTTTATTTTTATATTTATCTCTGGGTGGTGAATTGTTCAATTGATACATAACAAACCAGGTGGCAAAATTTCTACAAAGTTTTATTATTGGCAATATGTTGCTCTGGTGCAATTTATAAATATTCTTTCGTAATTTGTATTGTAAAAATACGTTTGTTTCAGGCAGAAATTTTTAACCTTTTTATCCTTGTTTTAAAAAGTTGGACTATCATAAATTTGATTAAAAAAAAATTACCTAATTTTGAAGTCAAACATCCTTACTTTTTATGATTATTACCGCACCATATCATCCCAAAAATAAAATTAGAATTGTTACTGCTGCAGCTTTGTTCGACGGACATGATGCTTCTATAAACATTATGAGAAGAATAATTCAGGCAAGTGGTGCAGAAGTTATTCATTTAGGCCACGACAGAAGCGCCGAAGAGGTAGTAGATTGCGCCATACAAGAAGATGCAAATGCAATTGCACTAACAAGTTATCAAGGCGGACACGTAGAATATTTTAAATACATGTACGATCTGCTCAAAGAAAAAGGCTGCACACATATAAAAATATTTGGAGGCGGAGGCGGTGTAATACTGCCTTCTGAGATTAAAGAATTACAAGATTATGGCATAACTAGGGTTTATTCTCCTGATGATGGCAGAGAAATGGGATTGCAAGGAATGATAAATGATTTGTTAGAAAAATCTGATTTCCCTACCGGAAAAAATTTGAACGGCGAAGCAAAAGAATTAATTAAGAGAGAACCAAAAGTAATTGCAAAATTAATTTCTGCCGCCGAAAATTATCCCGAAGAATTTATTACTTGGAGAGAAAAAAATAAATTAAAAACTACTGATGACGTAATTCCTATTTTAGGTATAACAGGCACTGGAGGTTCAGGAAAATCCTCCTTAGTAGATGAATTAGTAAGAAGATTTTTGGTAGATTTTAAAGATAAATCTATTGCAATTATCTCTGTTGATCCTTCAAAAAGAAAAACCGGTGGTGCACTGCTTGGCGATAGAATTCGCATGAATGCCATAAAAAATAGCAGAGTTTACATGAGGTCTTTAGCAACCAGACAAAGCAATCTGGCATTGAGCAAATACGTAAAAGAAGCTGTAGAGATTGTTAAAGCAGCAAATTTTGATTTAATAATTTTGGAAACATCAGGAATTGGCCAAAGTGATACAGAAATTATTGAACACAGCGATTTAAGTTTGTACGTAATGACTCCAGAATACGGAGCTGCCACACAGTTAGAGAAAATAGACATGTTGGATTTTGCCGACGTTATTGCCTTAAATAAATTTGACAAACGTGGTGCCCTCGACGCTCTAAGAGACGTTAAAAAACAATACAAACGAAACCATCAATTGTGGGAAGCAGATGAAGAAACTTTGCCTGTTATTGGAACAATTGCTTCGCAGTTTAACGATCCAGGTATGAATCGTTTGTATCGATTAATTATTGATAAAATTTCTGAAAAAACTGGAGCAGAATTAAAATCTAGTTTTGAAATAACAAAGGAAATGAGTGAGAAAATATATATAATTCCTCCTCAAAGAACCCGCTATTTATCTGAGATTACAGAAAACAATAGAAACTACGATCGTTGGGCAATGGAACAAGCAGAAATTGCTCAGCAACTTTACAGCGTGCAGGAGTCCATAAAATTTATTGAATCAAATAAAAATGTTGCCTTAAAAAGTTCATTGGATGGCTTGCGAAAAGCAAAAGAAGAATTGGAAT
>CAIMMJ010000430.1 GCA_903842515.1 uncultured Bacteroidota bacterium
CAATGACAAATAGCCAAGAATAGAAATGAAGCAAAGCCAGCCCTTAACAGTACCTACCCGAAAGGCGGGGTTTCGTGTTCCAAAAACAGTTTTGTGGTTCATCAAACATTAGTTTTTCAAATCAAGTTTTGAGGTAAAAGTCCCGCCCTTCGGGTAGCTGCAAAACGTTAGGTGCAACCCATTTTGACGCTACAGTAACATTTAAATAGTTACAAAAGCAATAGAATAATGTCAACCAAACATGAAATAAATAAAGTTGTAACGCCACTCACAAGTTGTGACAATCTACAGCACATTTTATGATGCGTGAACGCTTCATATCTGACCAACATTGACTGGTAAACATTTGAAAAATTGACATCAACTTTTGACTGAAATAAGCTATAAATAATTAGTTTTACATCTGAAAATTGAAACATTCACAACAATGGGTAAAACTGAGATTATTGAAACTATAAAAGATAGAATGAAGAAAATATTTACCTATTATATTACAATTATTTTGTCCATTGTTGGACAAATGTTGTTTGCACAACCTGGAACTTTGGATTTGAGTTTTAACCCAGAAGATGCAGGTTATGGAGCTGGGAATGGCGCAAACGGGGATGTACATACAATTAGTTTACAACAAAACGGGAAAATTGTTTTTGCAGGTCAATTTGATACATACAACTCATTTGATAGAAATCGGGCAGCAAGGGCAGAGGCCGACGGAATGATTGAGACTTCGTTTTCGGTAGGAGATGGATTTAATAATGTGGTAAGAGCAAGTGCTGTGCAAAGTGATGGTAAAATATTGTTCGGAGGAGATTTTAATATGTTCAATAACCAGATAAGGAGCAGGATTTTGAGGCTGAACACTAATGGTTCAATTGACAACACCTTTAATATTGGAGACGGTGCTAGTTCGACAGTTTTTGCTATCGCCATTCAGTCCGATGGAAAAATAATTATTGGTGGTTCTTTTACATCATACAGCACCACTTTTATAAATTACATTGTTAGGCTGAATTCAAACGGAAGTGTTGATAATACATTTTCTATTGGAACTGGACCCAATAACACGGTTAGAGATATTTTAATTTTACCCGATGGAAAAATAATGATTGCCGGTGCTTTTACTTCATACAACGGCAATCCGTCAAACAGGTTAGCAAGATTAAACAGTGATGGTTCATTTGATAATTCCTTTAATGCAGGCATAGGTGCCAACAATTTAATTAGCAGCATTGCATTACAAAATGATGATAAGATAATTATTGCCGGAAACTTTACATCATTTAATGGAAATCCCTACAACAGAATTGCAAGAATAAATACCGATGGAAGCTACGATAACAGTTTTGCTAACGGAACAGGGGCAAATACATTTATTTCAAAAGTATTGTTTCAGCCCGACGGAAAAGTGCTTGCAATAGGTGACTTTACAACATTTAATGGATATAACCGAAACCGAATTGCCCGGATAAACGCCGATGGAACAATTGACCAGTCTTTTTTAATAACAACAGGTGCTAACGCTTCGGTTTTAGCTGCCGCCTTACAACCTGATGGGAAAATTATTATCGGAGGTGTTTTTACAAGTATTAACGGAGTCATAAAAAACGGTATCGCAAGAGTAAATACGAACGGAAGTGTTGACAATGCATTTAATCAAACAAGCGGAGCCAATAACAGTGTACAGGAATTTGCATTTCAGCCCGATGGAAAAATTTTAGCTGGTGGAAATTTCCTCACCTACAATGGTGTAGATGTTGGATTTTTTACAAGGTTGAACCCCGATGGTAGCATAGACAATTCATTTAGTGGATTTACAGGAGCAAGTGCTGAGGTGGTTGCTATTGCCCTTCAGCCCGATGGTAAAATACTTATTGGAGGAGGATTTAATTTTGTAAACGGAGTGGCACGAAATAAAATTGCGAGGTTAAATGCTGATGGAAGTTTAGACCCGACTTTCATTATTGGTAGCGGCTTTGACAATCTAGTAGAAGAAATTACACTACAACAGGATGGAAAAATTTTGGTAGGAGGTAACTTTGTTTTCTACAATGGGAGTTTAAGCAGAAGATTAATAAGACTTAATTCAAATGGAACAATTGATAATTCTTTTATTACAGGAATGGGTGCCGTGAGCACCATTCAGTCTATTTTAATAAGACCTGATGGAAGAATTATTATTGTTGGAGGTGGTGGAGTATACAATGATACCATTAATAATGGCATTGCAGTGCTTAATCAAAATGGTTCAATTTTCAACGGATTCATCTCTCCTAGCAGCTCAGAGGGTGGAATAGAAAGAGCAATACTTCAACCCGATGGGAAAATAATTATATATGGTTCTTTTTATTCATTAAACGGGCTAAATGCAGAACGCATCCTCAGATTAAATTCAGACGGCTCTGTAGATAACTCATTTTCCTACCCAACAAATGTTAATAATCCAATTCTCTCTGCAGCACTTCAGCCTAACGGAAAGATTATAATAGGAGGGGTTTTTACTAGTTATAATGGCTCTGCACAAAATTTTATAGCGAGGCTTAATTCAAATGGTACTATTGACAATTCGTTTATTTCGGGCTCAGGGGCAAATAGTCAAATACAATCAGTGGCAATTCAAAACGATGATAAAATATTGATTGGGGGTTTGTTTACTGCTTTTAATGGTATTGGCAGAAATCGAATAGCAAGATTAAATAATTGCGAAGGAACTAGCTTTTCTTCAATAAACGTTAATTCTTGTAATGCCTATACTGCTCCAAACAACCAGGTGTTTAACAATAGCGGGATTTACGTGATTACCATACCTAATGTCGAAGGCTGTGATAGCTTAATAACATTGAACCTAAACATTAGTCAACCTGCTCCAGTTGTGTTAACCCAAACTGCATGCAATAGCTATATTGCACCCAACGGAACTACACTCACAGCCAGTGGAACATACAATTACACTTTTTTAAACAATGAAGAATGTGATAGCTTGGTTCAGCTTAACCTTGCCATAGTTAATTCCAGCTCCAATTCTATTTATGCCAGTGCATGCAACAGTTATACCGCAGACAATGGCGAGGTTTATACTACATCTGGAACATATATTCAAAACTTTATTAATGCTGTTGGCTGCGACAGCACCTTAACAATTTTACTGGACGTTTATAACGATGAAACAAACACTATAAATGCAACAGGATGCACAGATTATATTGCGCCAAACGGAGTTACCTTCACTCAGGAAGGAACTTACACTGTAATCATACCCACTGATGATGGTTGTGACAGTATAATTACAATCAACTTAACCCTAGGTAATTTAGACGCTTCAATTAACGAGTTTTCTACTGGTTTGCAGGCAAACGAGTTTCTGGCACTATACCAATGGCTAGATTGTGATAATAATTATGCTCCCATAGCTGGAGAAGTTAACAGAGAATTTTTTCCTTTTACTCCGGGAAATTATGCTGTGCAAATAGCTAAAAATGGATGTTTAGATACATCCGCATGTTACACCTTTTTACCGCTTGGTATTGTTGAAGCCACAAGTAATTTGTATGTTGTTTTTCCAAATCCCGTAAAAGATATGATAGAAGTGAAAAGCACAAACAACAAACTTAACTATCTTGAAATTATTAATGTTTTTTGCCAAGTTGTGTACCATGAAAACTTTATAAATCAAGCAAGCATTAATCTGGATGGTCTTTCTAAAGGGATTTACTTTATTCGATTCAATAGAGAAACAACCCAAAAATTGGTAAAAGAATAAATGATAAGCCCACTAATAAAGCAGGAAAATAGACACATAACAAATCTAAATAAAAGATGGGCAGCACCTAACAGCGTGCAAGCGCCATAACCCTGCCGCAGGCGCAACACAGGGTTACGATCGCCTGCACGCG
>CAIMMJ010000431.1 GCA_903842515.1 uncultured Bacteroidota bacterium
AACGTTTCTAAGTTAGAAGGGAGTTTAAAATCTCTTTCACAAAATGGAGAATGCTCTAAATGCTGACCTACAGAATTTTTATATCTTTTGGGTGTATATACCGGACTAAAAGATTCTACAAAAAACAACCTGTTTTCTTTTGTGGTAAAGTAAATTTGGTAAATCATTCCTCTTGGAATAACCAAATAGTCGCCGTATTCAAAATCAATATTTCCAACCAAAGTTTTTAAGGTACCACTTCCTTTGTGCACAAAAATCACCTCGTCAGCATCAACATTTTTATAAAAATAATTGGTAGTAGATTCTTGAGGAGCTGCAAGACCAATATGTAAATCGTTGTTGCAATACATTATTTTTCTACTGTCTAAAAAATCTTTTTCGCTGGGCAAATCAAACCCTTTTAGCCTTTGCGATAACAGAGACTTAGCCATTGCAATTTTTGGACTTACATCTTTTATGGCTTTTATCTCTTTTACCATAGTAGGGCGATGCAAATGATAAAGCAAAGAAGCCATTCCGTGGAAACCTTCGGTTCCAAATAATTGCTCATAATGCAAAGTGCCATCATTTTTAAAAAATGTAGTATGGCGCTTTTCAGGAAATTTACCTAAGTGATGATATATTGGCATATTAAACTTTTTATGTTTTACAAAACAAAATTAATTTAATTTTGGCTTAAATTGAATAAAAATAAAATAATTGGAAATTGTTGTAAATACGAGACTTTTAATTAAGGATAAACTAGAAGGAATTGGCCAGTTTAGCTACGAAACACTTAAAATAATAACTACAAATAACCCTGATGTTCATTTTTATTTCCTGTTTGACAGAGACTTTGACGAAGAATTTATTTTTTCCGAAAACATTACACCAATAGTTCTAAGTCCTAAAGCACGTCACCCATTTTTATTTATTTGGTGGTTTGAAGTTGAAGTAGCTGCTATCTTAAATAAAATTAAACCTGATTTGTTTCTTTCGCCCGACGGTTATCTTTCGCTTAGAGCCAATTGCAAACAGTTGCCAGTAATACACGACATTAATTTTGAACATTTTAAAGGAAGTCTTCCTTGGTTAGTTCAACAGTATTACACTTATTTTTTTCCACGTTTCGCAAAAAAAGCAACAAGAATTGCAACCGTTTCAGAGTTTTCTAAAAACGACATTTCCACAACATATAAAATTGAAAAAAATAAAATTGATGTAGTTTTTAATGGGGTAGCCAAACATTTTTATCCAATTTCGGAAGAAGAAAAAACCAGTGTTAAACAAAAATTAAGCAACAATAAAAATTATTTTTTTTACATTGGCTCATTGCATCCGCGAAAGAACATTTTAAATCTTATAAAAGCATTTGAAATTTTTAAAGAAAAAACAAGTTCAGATTTTAAGCTAGTTCTTGCAGGAGAAAGTTATTTTTGGAATACGGAAATGAAGGAGTTTCTCACTAAAAAAACAATAAAAGAAAATGTAATTTTTACAGGAAGAATAAGTGACCAAGAAGCAGCAAGTTTTTTAGCAGCAAGTTTTGGCTTGGTTTATGTTCCGTTTTTCGAGGGCTTTGGTATTCCTATAATTGAAGCATTTAATTGCCATGTTCCTGTAATCACTTCCAATACTTCTAGCATGCCCGAAGTTGCCAATGGAGCAGCATTATTGGCAAATCCATACGATATAAATTCCATAGCAACAGAAATGGAAAATTTATTTTTAAACGAATCAATTAGAGCAGGATTAATAGAAAAAGGCAAGATAAGGGCAAGAGACTTTTCTTCAAAGAAAACTGCAGATTTGTTGTGGAGTTGTATTGTAAAAACAATTAATGAATAAATAGATGTTGATACACTTTTCTGATGATTTAATTGAAGCGGGTTGCGACGAAGCAGGCAGAGGATGTCTTGCAGGCCCAGTGGTTGCGGCAGCTTGTATTTTACCAAAAGATTTTTACCATCCTTTACTGAACGATTCAAAAAAACTCAAAGAAAAAGAAAGATTGCTGCTGCGAGATATTATACAAAAAGAAGCAAT
>CAIMMJ010000432.1 GCA_903842515.1 uncultured Bacteroidota bacterium
ACCGGTGGCGGTGGCGGTATCGTAAAAACACTTGCAGCAGGACTCAACTACAAAGACAATTGGGGTACAAAAACACAGTTTTCTGGAAGTTATTTTTACAACGACCAAACAACCAATAGAGATCAAAACAGCTTAACAGAAAATTTAGTGACTGGTAGTACCGACTCTTCTATTTTTAGTAAGCAGGTACAAAGTTCAGTGACCAATAATAAAAACCACCGTATCAATTTTAATATCGAAACCAATTTTGATACGAGCAATACGCTTATCATTCGACCTAATATTAGTTTTCAAAATACGCATTCAGAAACCTTTCAAACAACAAGCTCTACACGTGGTAAAATTACAAGCCTTAATAGCTCACGCGTAAACTCCGGGAGAGACAATCAGGGAATTAACGGAAGTTTAGAGGCAACGTTTAGACACCGTTTTGCTAAAAAAGGTCGTACCTATTCTATCGGTTTAAACAGCAGTTATAATACCAACGACGGGTCTGGAAGTAACTGGTCACAAAATCAGTATAATTTGCCATCACGTAGCTATACCGATACACTGGATCAAATTTATACGACTAACCGAGATGGTAAAAACAATAGTGCTACTTTATCATACACCGAGCCTATTGGAAAAAATAAACAACTAGAATTCAACTATAATATTTCTAGTAATATAAATAATTCTGGAAGAGCAACACTAGGTTATAATAAAGCAACTAGTAACTATGATATTGCAGTTCCTAATTTGAGCAATATTTTTGAAAATACTTTTAATGCCAACAGATTTACATTGAATTATCGCATTCAAAATGCTAAATATAATTTTAGTATCGGATCTGGATTACAAGTTGGAGATTTAGTAAGTAAAAACATTAGTACCAACGTTAATTTAAAGCAACACTTTGTAAATTTATTTCCATCTGCTAATTTCAGATACGATTTTACAAAGTCTAAAAATATGCGATTCTTTTACAATGGCCGAACCTCACAACCTAGTGCAGATCAGTTGCAGCCGGTTATTGACAATAGCAATCCACTACTTATTAGAACCGGTAATCCTAATTTAAAGCAACAATTTTCACACTCATTCAGATTGTTGTATAATTCGTTTGACATGTTTAGTCAAAAAATTGTTTTTGCAACCTTGAGTGGTAGTTTTATTGAAAACGACATCCAAAATTCAACAACAATATCTGGTGGTGGTGTACAAACCATTAAGCCAGTAAACTTAAGTGGCACCTATAATATAAACGGATTTTTTAACTATGGATTCCCAATTAAAAAGCCAAAGAGTAATTTAAATTTGATGGCGAATGTTTCACGCAATCAAACACAAACTCTTGTAAATAGTGTTAGTAATTTTACGCGTAATACCAATTTGGGTGGAACCATTTCATGGACTACCAATATCAAAGAAGGGTTTGATATGAACTTCTCTTCTAATTCTAATTTGACAATGGCTAGATATACTTTACAGCCTCAACAAAATGGAGACTTTTTTAGTCAAACGGTTTCTACCGAAGCAACTATTTATTCAAAGAGTGGTTGGGTTCTATCTACCGACTTTGATTACATTTACAATGCA
>CAIMMJ010000433.1 GCA_903842515.1 uncultured Bacteroidota bacterium
AATTATAAAACAATGATGAAAAAATTAATCAATTGCGTTATAGCAGTAATATTTACCACCCCAATTTTTGCCCAAAATTTTCGATTGACAAATTTGGAAGGAAATAATATTACCAACACCTCAATTTCAATTGAGTTAGACGAATCTCAACTATCAGTTGACAATGTTTACGATGTGTATTTTAAAAACTTAACTAGCGATTCTCTTAGAATCAATGTAAAAAGAATTACTGAAAATATTGTACCAGGGGCTCAAAATTTACTTTGCTGGAAAATATGTCATGGACCTTCTGTAAATCAATCAACTCCTATCTGGGTCTTGTCAAACGATTCAATAGATAATTTTAAATCTCACTATCATCCATTTAATACCTATGGAGAAAGTAATTTCACGTTTGTCTTTTTTGATGTAAATAACCCTACCGATAGTGTATTTTTAAGAATAAACTACAACACCGGAACACTTAGCACAAACAAGATAAAATCAAATTTAAATGGTATTAAAATTTTTCCTAATCCATCAAATTTAAAATTTCAAATAGATTTCGAACCAAACAAAACAAACTCACAAGAAGTAAGGATTTCTAATATTTTGGGTTCAGTTGTTAAATCACAAAAAATAAATAAATTAGAAAGTTCAGTTACTTTAACTACTGAAGACTTAGAAGACGGAGTTTATTTTGTTTCTGTAGTGAATAACGGAAAAATTGAGAATAGCAAAAGACTTGTTGTTAAACATTAATCACCTTCGTAAACGGCTCCAGAACTTGGAGTTTCGTAAATAGCTACTTCGCAAAGCCCCGGAATTTGGGGCTTTATTTTTTTCCAAAGCCAAATACATAAAATTTCTGATGTTGGATTTTCTAATCCTTCAATATCATTTAAACACCTGTGGTCTAGAGATTCTACAAGGGGTTTAATTATTTTTTTAATGTCTCCAAAATCTACCAACCAACCTTTTTCTTCATCAACTTTTCCTTTTATCCATATTCTAAGCTTGTAAGTATGCCCATGCATTCTCTTGCAAGGATGGCCTTCTTCTACATTGGGTAAATAATGTGCAGAGTCGAAAGTAAATTCTTTGTAAATTTTCATGTAGTTTAATTCTATTATCCTTTAAAAAACTTGAGGGATTTTATACCGGGAAAATTAATGAAATAGATTCCACTCGAGAGTTCAGAAATTTCAATAATTATTGAATGAGTTGTTTTGGTAAAATTTGTTTTTATTGCTTTGCCTTCCGCACTAAAAAGATATACCTCTGTATCCAGAATATCTTGACAAAATATTTCGATTGTTTGGTTTGATTGATGTACTATAAAACATTTGTTAAGTTTTTTTAATTCATTTGTTTTAAGTGCTTTTGCACAATCCAATGCAGCTCTTGCATTTAACCTGCCTCTTAAATTATAACTTGATTCTGATGGTGGTAATTGATCAACAGAATTTCTTAAACAGGTTCTAACTTCTTCAAAAGTCATGTATTGATTAGCTGAAATTAGGAGTCCACAAACGCCAGCTACTAAAGGTGCAGATTCTGATGTTCCGGATCTTTGCCCATACGTATTAAACGGAAGTGTACTTAAAATAGATGCTCCGGGTGCAGCCAAATCTATCCAAGAACCGTAGGTTGAAGTACCAAGCTTTAAGTCATCTCGATTGGTAGCTGCCACAGAAATAACGCCATAGTTTGCTGCTGGATAAACTAAAGTTGAATCGTTGAAATTTCCTGCGGCGGCAACAAAAATTACTCCTTTGTTTATTCTGGCAGAATCAATTATTGTTTTTAGAGTAAAGTCTTCGTCAATGCTGCCCCAGCTTAAGTTTATTATTTTAGAACCTGCCTCCACTGCATAAGCAACGCCTTCGGGGCCGTGAGAAACACTTGTTGTGCTGTTTGATGCTTTTACCGCAATAATATTGCATAAAAATCCAATGGAAGCTATTCCTGTATAGTTATTTGTTTTTGCAGCTGCAATGCCTGCAACGTGTGTTCCATGATAGAAGTTAGAGTTGGGCGGCAATGGATTGCCGGTATTATTACTGGCATCAAAACCTAAGTAATCATCAACATAACCGTTGTTATCGTCATCAATGGTGTTGTTTGCAATTTCGTTGATATTTCTATGAATATTCTCTGTTAAATCTGGATGATTAACATCCACACCGTCGTCTACAATTCCTATTTTTATTCCTTGCCAACCTCTGTCAATATCCCATGCTTGAGGAGCAGAAATTTTAAATAAATTCCATTGTTGCGTTAAATCAAATGAAGGGTCATTGGGTTCATAGAAGAAGTGATGTTTTACTTTCTCTTCAATTAGTTGAATGCCTCTATATTTTTTAGAACTATTAAACACCTCTAATGAAGAATTACCAGATTCAATCAAAGCAATATTTCCTAGCTTTCCAAAAGTGCAATTTTCAAATGGAAATGAAATAGCGCTTCCTCCAATATCTTCGCAAACTTTGGTCATTTCCAATTTGCTTAATTTTGTGTTTGTATCAAAATGAACAAAGAAAAAATTTTGAGCGTTTACTATTTTTAAATGTATGATAGTTGATGCAACAAGAAAGATGAAACAAATAAAAAAATTTTTATTTAACAAAATGTTGTAATTTTATATTTTCAAAGTTAATACCTTCACAAGCATTAAACAACAAATTTTTAAATATTTAATTATTCTAACCATAAAATATTAACGGATAGTAAATATCAATGCATCCACAAAAAATAATACATATATGAAAAAGATTATTGCAACACTTTTAATTTTTGTAACCACAATTTCAAGTTCAACTTTTGCTTTTGGTCCAGATAAAAAAATGACAAGGGCAGAAAAAAAGGAAGCAAAACTTAAAGCAAAAAAAGCTGCCGAAAAAAATGCTAAACGAGTAGAAAAAATAAAAAACAACAAAGCCGAGTAAATTTTATTTGGTAAAATAGACCTTGAAAAATTATCAACAAAAACAAAGCTGGAAGGTGTTTCTAGCTTTTTTTGCTTTTATAATTGTTGTATTTAGCTTTTGGTACTTAAATACTCTTTCTCAAAAAATTTCTGCCGAAGAGAGCAAAAGAGTTAGACTTTGGGTAGAAACTACAAGGAAAAAAGCTGCTCTTGTAAAAGCTACCAATGAGCTTTTTGTAAAAATAAAAACCGAAGAAAGAAAAAAGGTAGAAATATGGGCGCAGGCAACAAAAAGAGTGTTGCTTACAGAAAACGACGACGATAGAAATTTTTACATCAATGTAATTACAAGCAATAAAACCATTCCGGTTATTTTAACCGATAATCAAAACAATATTAATTCTTGGCTAAACATAGAAAACGTTGCTGCAACCTCTAAAGCCTCTCTAACAGAAAAAGAAAAAGATATTTTACAAAAGGAATTGTTGCTCATGAAAAAAGTTCAAAGTCCATTAAAGCTTCCTTACTATCAAAATCTTTATCTCTTGCTCTACTATAAAAATTCAAAAATATTTTATGAATTAAAAGATTTGTTGGATGGCTTAGTAAAATCATTCATGAACGAAGTGGCTTCAAATTCTATCTCCGTTCCTGTTATTTTAACAGATGGCAGTTCAAAGAATATCTTGTTTTATGGAAATTTAGATAAAAATTATACCAAGCCACAAATGTTGGAATTGGCTTTGCAAATGGACAAAGAGAATTTGCCCTTGTCTATTGATTTAGGTGGTGATAGCAAAAATTTAATTCACTTTAAAAATTCCTTTATTATTCAACAGCTAAAATGGTTTCCATACATACAAATGGCAATAATTTCTCTTTTTTTGATGGTGGCTTATTTTCTTTTCAGTACTTCAAGAAAAGCAGAACAAAATCAGGTTTGGCTGGGACTGGCAAAAGAAACTGCTCACCAGTTGGGTACGCCATTGTCTTCATTAATTGGGTGGACAGAAATTTTAAAAGACAAGGGATTAAATTACGAGGCCGAAGAGATAGAAAAAGATATTTTGCGTTTAGAATTAATTACTGAACGGTTTTCTAAAATTGGTTCAGAACCTATCCTGGATTCTGTTAGCCTAAATAAAACTGTAAATCATGTGATGGATTACATGCAAGTAAGAACATCAAAAAAGATAAAATTTGAAATTAATTTAAGTGATAATTTAACTGTTAAATTAAACATACCACTGTTTGAATGGGTGATAGAAAATTTAATTAAAAATGCTGTAGATGCTATGCCCGAAGGCGAAGGAAAAATAATTGTGAGTTCAAGTAAGGAAAGAAATAAAGTTTATTTAGACATTGAAGACACTGGTAAGGGAATAGCAAAAAATTTGTTCAACTCTATTTTTGATCCAGGATTTACTACCAAAAAAAGAGGATGGGGATTGGGACTTTCTCTAGCAAAAAGGATTATTGAAGATTACCACAAAGGGAAAATTTTTGTAAAAATGTCGGAACCCGGAAAAACAATTTTTAGAATAGTTTTAAACAGTTAATGCCGATGAAAAAGTTAGTGATATTTACAGGTGCTGGAATAAGCGCCGAAAGTGGTATAAAAACATTTAGAGACAGCGATGGCCTGTGGGAAAATTATAAAATAGAAGATGTTGCAACTATTGATGCATGGCATAAAAATATGAGTTTAGTTCAGGAGTTTTATAACCAACGTAGAAAAACTGTGTTGGCTGCAAAACCCAATAAAGCCCACTATGCCTTGGTTGAATTGGAAAGCAAATTTAAAACTACAATCATTACGCAAAACATTGACGATTTGCACGAGAGAGCCGGTTCAAAAAATGTTATTCACTTGCACGGCCAAATAACTAAAAGTTGCAGTAGCATAAATAAAAATGAAATTTTTCCGATAAAAGGTTGGGAGCTAAAAATGGGAGAATTGGCGCCAGATGGTTCTCAGCTTAGGCCATTTATTGTGTGGTTTGGCGAGGATGTTCCTTTGATGGATAAAGCAATTATTGAGACCTATTTAGCAGATATTTTTGTGGTGATAGGTACTTCGTTGCAAGTATATCCGGCTGCTAATTTGTTGTATAAACTAAATAAAAATTGTAAGATATATGCAATTGATCCCCATCTTGAGGAAGGAATTTTACCGGAAGGTTCCACTTTAATTAAAAAGAAAGCAACAGTGGGTGTAGATGTGTTGATTGAAAAATTATTAAAATAATGAGTTTAATTGATTTATTTATTTTAAATTTGCATCCCCAAGCAAAATGAGGTTGGGAATTAAAATAACAATTGCGGATGTGGCGTAATTGGTAGCCGCACCAGACTTAGGATCTGGCGCTGAGAGGCGTGGGGGTTCGAGTCCCTTCATCCGCACAACAAAATTTACCCTTGTAGAATTTCTGCAAGGGTTTTTTTTTCAACTTTTCAATTGTAAGTTAAAACTAAGACTAATGCAGAGAGAAGATAATTACCAAAGAATGATGATCATTATTGATGAAGTTTTTGCAACTGGCAAAGACAAAAATCAAATTCAAGTTACCAAAAAGGACATGCAAAAACTTACTAAAATTCATCCTAATTGTTTAAGTGAAATTGCCAATGAAAATGGTCCAATTATATGGGTATTAATGATACCAACCACTCAAAAGATTATGGAAGATTTTCTGGAAAAAAAGATAAGCGAAAAGCAAATTCTGGAAAATACTATGCCGGGTGAAAACTATTCCTGTATTTATTTATGTTCTGCAAGCACTCTGCCCGAATTTGCCGGTAAAGGTTTAACTAAAAAGCTTTGTTTAGAGGCAATAGAAAAAATGAGAAAATCTTATGCAATAGAAAACTTATTTGTTTGGCCATTTACTTCGGCAGGAAAAGAGTTGGCGAAAAAGATCTCAAGTGAAACCAGTTTGAATCTTTTTTTTCTTAAATAAAAATTTCTGATTTGGTATTTTGAACGTTAAATAATGATTTTAAAAATAATTCTTTAAAATTAAAATCAATTTCTTTTGTCTATTCCCCACATCAATTTATTTCTGAGGCTCTCTGTGAATGATTTGTTTTGAAGCCGTAATAAATTAATGGTATTTGAAGCTTTTTTTACTGTCATCTCCACAGTTGCATCTATCTGTGTGCTTCTGGAGTCAAGCGAAACCAAATAATGACGGTTTCTTCCTTCCACCCTTAAAGTTAAAATATCTTTGTCCGAAATAATCAATGGCCTTACGTTTAAGTTGTGCGGAGAAATTGGTGAGATAATAAAATTTTCGGAATCCGGCATTGCTATTGGTCCTCCGCAGCTTAAAGAATATGCAGTAGAACCTGTTGGAGTGGATACAATTAATCCGTCTGCCCAATAAGAATTTAAAAATTCGCCATTCAAAAAAGTATGAATGGTAATCATGGAAGACGAATCGCTTTTATGAATGGTAAATTCGTTTAATGCAAAATTTAAATTTCCAAAAAGCCCTTCAGTAGTTTCTAAAGTAATGATACTTCTTTTTTCTATTTGATAATGTTTGGCTTCAATTTTTTCTATTGCTGCTTCTATTTCATCAATGCCAATACTGGCTAAAAAACCAAGTCTACCTGTGTTTACGCCAACAACAGGTATAGGGGTGCCTAAAACATAAGGTAGTGCATTTAATATTGTTCCATCGCCACCTAGGCTAAAAAATAAATCTGCTGATTGATTGGTGCTTAGCGGAGAATTAAAAATCTGAACAATTTTACTAAAAACATTTTTATCTCTTAGTAACCTGTAGAACTCTTCGTATACAATAAGTTCCCATCCTTTTTTTTCGATGATAGAAACTAATAATTTAATTGGCTCTAAATTATAGTTGTTTACGCTTTTTCCGAATAGAGCAATTTTCATTTTCTTGAGTTGTTCAAAATTACATTACTTTTATTTATTTACACATAAATGTAATGGAAAATTATCTTTAAATAAAACAACTCTTATTGTTTATTTCCTTCTTTAGGAAAAATAACGGTTGGCTGATGAGTTGCTATTTCTTTTGAATCTATTTGTGCATAAGCAACAACAATTACCATGTCTTCTTTTTCTATCTGAAAAACTGCAGGTCCATTCATACAAATTACTCCAGAGCCTCTTTCTCCTTTTATTACATAAGTAATAAGGCGGGCCCCATTTCTATAATTAAATACATGAACTTGTTCGTTTTCAAATAAGTTGGCGGCATCCATTAAATCTTCGTCAATAGTTATGCTCCCTATATAATCTATGTTTGCCTCAGTAACCTTTACTCTGTGTATCTTTGATTTTAAAACTGTTAGCATCATAATAGTTTGTTTTATATTACAGTAAATCTATACTTTCAATGATTAGCTCAAGCAATTTACTTTTATCAGTATGTATGTTAAGTTTTATTACATTTGATAATTCCATTTTTGCTTTTATTATTTCGCTGTCTTTTGGCGCTTCTTCTAAATTTTCAACAATACTAAGTACTTCAATAGCATCGTTGTAATTTCCATTGGCAGCAAATCCTGCAAACACCGAAAGGTGCGGCGAACAATTAAACTGGCCTTCCCAGCACAACATCAATAGTTTATTACTAAGATCTGATCCTAAATGTTTTGCAATGTTTACTAGAATATTTTGGAGGTGTTCTTGCGAGTTTTGCTCTCTAATAAACGCAAGAATTGCATGGGTTGAATGGGAATCTAAATCTTTGTCTTGGCCTAATTTTTCAATTAATAAATCAACAGACTTAAGGCTATTAAAAGATTTAAGCCTTGCAATTAGTTCAGGAAGTACAATAGAATTTTCTATGAAAATTGCTTTGTGCAACAATTCAAGTTCTTTTGTTTTTTCTTCGTTTAATTCTGCCATTGTAATTCTAAAAAATTAAAAAACCCTACCGTATTGGTAGGGTTAAGTTGCCCGAGCTGGATTCGAACCAACATTGACTGGACCAAAACCAGCTGTCCTGCCATTAGACGATCGGGCAATCTTTAAAAAGTTTGGCAAAATTACATCATTTCTTACAATAAAAAACAAAATAGTAAAAAAAAATTTTATTTTATTGCGTTAATAGTCAAACATTTGAAAAAACACTGCATTTGTAAATGTTAAAATGTAAGAATAAGATGAAATTTTATGCAAAGTTGAGTCATTTTATCCTGAAAATTTATTCGTTTTTGTACTCTTTTATACCATTTCATTTTGCCAACTAGTATAAAAACACTTTGCATAGCTCATTTAAATAATGTTTACTGCTATTGCAGTTCAAGTAGTAATGGGTATGATAATTATACCATCAAAAGTTATAATTTTATACATTAAGAGACTCGATTATTTCTGTTACGGCAAATTTTTTTTAAAAATTATTTGTTCAAATATAAAAAAGTGTATCTTCGCAACCCCAATTTTTAGATTATCAATCAGTTATATTAACATTAAAATAAAAAAACATGACAAAAGCAGATCTTGTAAATGAAATTTCCGAAAAAACAGGTTTAGAAAAAATGGCCGTTCAAAATACCGTTGAGGCTTTTATGAAAAGCGTTAGAACAGCTATGACTAAGGGCGATAATGTTTATTTGAGAGGGTTTGGGAGTTTTGTGGTAAAAAGAAGAGCCGAAAAAACAGGTAGAAATATTTCAAAAAATCAAACAATAATTATTCCTGCTCACAATGTTCCAGCATTTAAGCCTGCAAAAACTTTTGTAGAAAAGGTTAAGAAGAATGTTGCTGTAAAGTAAAAAAATAGATGGGTTTTTTGAGCAAAGGTCAATGGATTGCCTTAATCAGTGTAATTCTTTTAGGAGTCTTATTATGGTTTGCTCCCAAAAAATCTGAAAATTTTACAGAAGCAGAAACTAAAAAACAATCAAATTCAGGAAATTTTTCTTTTGAAAGTTTAAAGGACTCCATCAAAAAAATAACTGATCCAAACGTTCTTTCTCAAATTGTTTTATTTGAGCAAAACTTAAGTAAAAGTTCTAACTCTCAAGGGAGGATAAGCGCTTTTGATTCTCTTTCTACTTTGTGGAAAAATCAAAAACAGCTGGCCTTATCGGGTTGGTATAAAAGCCAATCTGCTCTTCTAAAGAACACTTCAAGTGAATTGGCAAAAGCTGGTGAATTATGTTATTCATTGGCTAAGTTCACTTCTCCTAAAGAACGTCCTTTGCTTATGCAGCAAGCGATAGAATGTCTAGAGAAGTCCTATGCTTTAGATTCTAATACAGTTTCTGTTAAAGTTGCTTTGGCATCTTGTTACGTAGAAGGTTCGGCAAATCCCATGAAAGGTATCATGATGCTAAGAGACATTGTTCAGAAAGATTCTAGCAATTTTGAAGCTCAAGTGCAATTGGGTTTGTTTGCTATGCAAAGCGGACAATACGACAAAGCTGTTGACAGGTTTAAAAAATTGCAAAAAATTGTGCCTAATAACAATGAAGTTGACTTATATTTGGCTCAAGCATATGCCGAGAGTGGAAACAAGAACGATGCAATAAGTGTGCTGAATGAATTTTTAAAGAAAAGTAAAGACCAGGTAATTAATGCCCAGGTAAACAATTACATTAAACAATTAAAAACAACTAACCAATAAAAAATATTATTATGCCAAGCGGAAAAAAAAGAAAGCGTCATAAAATCGCTACACACAAAAGAAAAAAACGTCTAAGAAAAAATAGACACAAGAAGAAAAAATAAATTTCTTTTTAACAAAGAATTTGTCTTAAAAACATTTAGTGTTCCTCATCTTTTCAAAAAGGTGGGGTAATGCTATTTATATAAAACATAGATTTTGCAAAAATTAAAGTTTATGTTTGTTTTTATATTTACAGGTGGATATGGTGTATTTTGCCACAAGGGCGGAGGTACTATCTACAAATAAGTTACAGACAAATTTGCTAAAAAAAATATATGGCAAATAACGATTTAATTATAGATTCTTCGCCATCAGAGGTTGTTATAGCTTTGCTAAACGACAAAAAATTGGTGGAGTTGAACAGGGATAAAAAAAATGCAGGTTTTGCTGTAGGTGATGTTTATTTAGGTAGAATAAAAAAGGTAATGCCTGGCCTTAATGCTGCTTTTGTAGATGTTGGCTACGAGAAAGATGCTTTTTTGCATTATTTAGACTTAGGTTCAAACTATAAAAGCTTACAAGCATATACAAAATACGTATTGCAAAATGCTAAGGCAAAAACAAACTCAATTTCCTCCATGAAATTAATGGAGGAAATAGATAAGTCTGGCAAAATAAACGACATTGTTGCCTCCTCGCAGCAGGTGTTGGTGCAAATTGCAAAAGAACCAATATCCAATAAAGGGCCAAGAATAACAGCTGAACTTTCTTTGGCCGGCAGATACGTAGTATTGGTTCCTTTTTCGGATAAAGTTTCCATGTCGCAAAAAATTAAGGACGTTCAAGAGAAAGACAGACTCAGAAAAATAATTCAGGCCATTAGACCAAAAAACTTTGGTGTAATAGTTAGAACTGTTGCAGAGAATAAAGGGGTAGAAGAGTTAGAAAGCGACTTAAAAGACCTTATTGATAAATGGAATAAAATGTTTGAAGAACTTAAAATATCTGTTCCGCCCAAAAAAGTTTTAGGCGAAATGGATAGAACTTCAACCATGCTCAGGGATTTATTGAATTCTTCCTTCAACAATATTCATGTGAACGATGAAAAATTATTTGAAGAGATAAAACAGTATCTTACAAATATATCACCGGAGAACGTAAACATTTTAAAACTTTACAAAAATCAAGAACCAATTTTTGATTTTTATGGTGTGGATAGGCAAATAAAAGCCTCATTCGGAAAAACTGTGAATATAAAACACGGTGCATATTTAATTATTGAGCACACAGAAGCTATGCATGTGATAGATGTAAATAGCGGTCACAGACAAAAATCAGATTCATCTCAAGAGGTAAATGCATTAGACGTGAACATGGAAGCTGCAATTGAAGTGGCCAGACAATTGCGTTTGAGAGACATGGGTGGGATAATAGTGATTGATTTTATTGACATGCACTCTGCCGACAATAGAAAACTTCTTTTTGATAAACTTAAAGAAGAAATGAAAACCGATAGAGCAAAGCATACTATTTTGCCGCCAACAAAATTTGGTTTGGTTCAAATTACACGTCAAAGAGTAAGGCCGGAAATGAATGTTGTTACCAACGAAAAATGCCCTACTTGTAACGGTACCGGTGAAATTATGGCCAGTGTTTTAATTGAGGATGAAATAGAAAACAATTTAAAATACTTATTAAAAACACAAAAAGAATCGTCCATTAATTTAACATTACATCCTTTTTTAGCAGCTTATTTTACCAAAGGAATTTTCTCTAAACAATTTAAATGGTGGTGGCACTATAAAAAATGGGTAAATGTAAAGGCCGTTAAATCTTATTCTTTTTTGGAGTACAGGTTTTTTAACGACAAAGACGATGAAATAAGGTTGTAAAGAAAAAAATAAGAAGATGAAAATTGCATTGATAGAACTTGATTTTCATGTTGATTCTGTTGATGGAATTTGTAAAATTTTTGAAGGTTCAGAGCACCAATTACATATTTTTACAACTAAAAAGAATTACTCTATTTTAAAAAATAGAACTTACGCCAGTAAACACAAATGGAATTTATTGAGTGAACAAAGTAAGCTTAGTTTTTTAAATTCAAATAATAAAGAGATTAATTCTTGTGACGGTGTATTTATAAATACTATCTCGGCAGATTTTGGATGTTTTGCAAGGTTTAATTTTAAACCCACCACAATTCTTAGAATTCATAATGCCTACAAAGTTTTTTCTCCGTGGAATCATATAAAAATTTATCCAACTGTTCTTGGAATTTGGAAGGCCGCTTCTTATACTTTTAGAGAAATTATTTGGGATAGATTTTGGTACTACAGACCAATTGTTGTTAAAAAAATGGATTTTTTTACTTTTCCTGACAAGGCAATTGTAGATTTTCTATTAAAAAATAATATTGTTCCCAAAGAAAAAATTGCACCTGTTTTGCCAATTAAAGTATTTGACGAAACTGTACAGCTAATTATAAATAAATCTTCGGATATAAACTTTACAATCCCAGGTGGAGTAGATAAAAGGCGTAGAGACTATTTGCCCGTATTAACTGCATTTAAAATTTTATTGCCCCAAACAAATAAAAAAATTTCATTGAGTTTTTTGGGCAAATGCAATAGTAAATATGGTAGAGAAATTATTTCGGAATTTAAAAAGCTAAGTAGTGATAATTTTAAAGTAAATTCGTTCGAAGATTTTGTTCCACAAGCAGATTTTGATTCAATAATGAAAGAAACAGATGTTGTAATTTCGCCTGTTAACGCTGATGGATTGACGCAGATTTATGGAGAGATTTACGGCAAAACAAAAATAAGCGGAAGCATAACAGATGTGGTATTATTTCCTAAGCCATTAATTTTGCCTGCTACCTATTTATTAAACGATAATTTAAAAACTATATTTAGCACATACAGTTCTGCTGAGGATTTATCAAATGTTATTTTAAACTTTGTGAATGATAAAAATTTAATTGCAGATAAAACAAAATTGATTTTTGAAAATCTTAAGTTGAATTACGATAAAAAAACAATGCTAAACTTATTGGTTGACTTTTACGAGAAACATAAAAAATGAAAAGTTTGATAAACAATTTAAAAAACATAAAAGAAAACTTAATACAAGTAGTAGATAAATATTTTCCAAACTACAGAAGACACAATTTGTTTCCAAAAGAATTTGATTTTTCAAAAACCCCAAAATTCTCTGAGCCTGAAATTTACTTTATTAATGAGTTAATAGAACCAGGAAAAACTGTTGTGGATGTGGGCGCAAACATTGGCAACTATATTCATTGTCTGGATATAAGCCACAAGCACAAAAGAATTATTGCGTTTGAACCAATTCCGCAATTGCACGCAAGATTAAAAGCGCTGTTCCCTAAAATAGAAGTTTCAAATATTGCACTTTCAAACAGCAAAGGAAAACAAACATTTAAAATTCCATTAATCAAAGACAGGCAATACCAGACAAGAGCAAGTTTAGAAACAAATAAAACAGAAGAAAATGAAAGTGGCAGTATTACATTTGATGTTTATACCACCACTCTTGATTTGTTTTTACTTGAAAATAGTATTGATGATTTAGCATTTGTAAAAATAGATGTAGAGGGTCACGAAGATTCTGTTTTGATGGGTGCCCAAAATACAATTAAAATGGAAAGACCAGTATTGATGGTAGAGATAGAGCAGCGCCACCATCAAAACAAAAGTTTAAATGAAATTTTTCAGTTGGTTCTGGCACACAAATATTGTGGTTATTTTTTTAATCAAAACACAAACGCACTTTTATCTATTGATGACTTTGTGCTGGAGGAACATCAAAATTTTAGCAATTTAAAAACATCAAGCTACCATAATAATTTTATTTTTGTTCCTCAGGAGAAAGATTTAGGGTTGGAACAAACCAATAAACTTATTAGAAACAAACTTAAAATTTAGTTTTGGGCGAAATAAAAAAACAAGGAATTTCAAATGCAATAATCTCTTACATTGGTATTGCAATTGGTTTTATAAATCTTCTTGTTCTGCAGCCAATATTACTCTCGCCCCAAGAGATTGGTTTAACTAGAATATTGTTTTCGTTTTCGGCAATTCTCTCAACACTAATTCCCTTAGGAATGATTAATGTAATTATTCGATTTTTTCCGGTATTTGAAAATAAAGAAAAAAGACATTACGGATTTTTTGGCTTTAGTCTACTGATTCCAAGTATTGGATTTTTGATAGTTTCGGCTTTGTTGTTTTTGAGTAAAGATTTTTTTATTTCTAAATACAGCAATCAGTCGCCATTGTTTGCCGAGTACTTTAATTATATTTTTCCACTTTCTTTTTTTCTTGCCTTTACATCTGTGCTGGGGAGTTACATGGCAGCTTTACTTAAAACATCTTTTGCTTCGTTTGTAAATGATATTGTAACCCGGATTTTAAATGTATTAGTTTTTTCTATTTATTTTTTAAAATTGATAAATATAGATGTAATGATAATTTTGTTTGTTGCAATTTACTTTTTGCAAACTTTATCGTTGTTGATTTACATCGTTATTATTGATAAACCATCCTTAAAAATTGACTTCACTTATTTTAAAGAAAAAAAGATTGCAGTAATTATTCAATATGGATTGCTTTTTTCCATAGGTGCTATGTCATCTATTGGCTTAAGGTATTTAGACTCAGTTATTATAGGAATTTATTTGCCTCTTTCTGCAGTTGGTGTTTATTCTATTTGTGCATTTATTCCAACGGTTATAGAAGTTCCGTTAAGTGCAATTGAAAAAATATCTAATCCTAAAATTGCTAAAAATTGGGAATTAAATGATTTAAATGAAATTGGTAAGATTTATTCGGAGTCGGTTAGGTATTTAAGTTTAGCAGGTAGTTTTATTTTTATCATGATTTTTATAAATATAGAGAACTTGTTGAAGCTCTTGCCGATTGATTTTCATGATTCTTATAATGTTGTAAAAGTAATTGCAATTGGAGCATTGATAAATATCTCTACCGGAATTAATACAAGCATCATATTTTTTTCAAAAAAATACAAAATGGGATTGTTGTTTTTAGTTGTGCTTTTTATTAGTACAATTATTTTTGATGTTCTTTTAATTCCAAGAATTGGAGTAATTGGTGCGGCTATTGCAACTGCACTTTCAGCTATTCTGTATAATCTTTTAAAGTATTTTTATGTTAAAGTTAAATTTAACTTAAATCCATTTAATAAAAATATTATTAAATTGTTGATGGTAGTTTTAGTGTGTTTAACAATTGATTTTTTCATTCCAAGTTTCTCCTCATTCATAATATTGGATATGATTTTTAGAGCTATTATTTCTTCAACAATTTTTATCATTATGATATTTTATTTAAAACTATTTGATTTTACTGAGCTTACAGAGTATCTAAAAAAAACATCAAATTAGAAACTAGATAATCTTAAAATTTTTTATCTGCGAGAGTTTGTCCGGATGAATAAATAAATAATCTCTTTCGGTGTCTTCATTATTTACCAGTGTATCAACTTTTTTTAATTTGTCTAAGTAGATTCGGTAGAATTGGTAATTGTATTTTTTTAAAATTGCTTCAATTTTTAACTCCACTTGATTGGGGAGAACTTCACAAAAAATAATGGGTTAAATTCCTCTAACACCTTTTGTGAGCCTTCCAAAACAAGATGTTCGCTTGCTTCGGTATCCATTTTAATGAGGTCGATAAACTTTATAGAATTGGTTTTTACATAATCATCAAGAGTGATTGTATTTATTTCTATTTCTTGAATATTTCGTCCAGGAAGTAATTCCAAATTAATAGTACCTTCTCCGCTTAGTTGATCCTCAAATTCGCTAAAATTATCTCTCTTTATAGAATAGAATTTAACTTTTCCCACTTGGTTAGAAAGGCCTACATTTTCTAGCGTTGCATGTTTAATATTATTACTTTCAATATTCATTTTTAAATATTTGTGAATACTTTGCATGGGTTCAAAACAATAAATTTGGATGTTATTGTTGTATGCACTTGCAGTTAATGAATAATAGCCGATATTAGCACCAATGTCAAAAAAGTTTCTTGATGTTTTTGCAAGTTCTCTAAATACTTTAATGGCATTGTATTCATACCCTTGAATGCCATCCCAAAAAATCATCTTGGAAAGATAGTTGGTTGGATTTGCATTTATGACAACACTTTTGTTGTTTTCTAAGTCTAATCGAAAACTTCCGTTGATGGGAACTTTTAAAATACTGGGTAAAACTTTAGCAAATGGTCTTAATGCAGAAACTACTAATTTATTTACGGCTCTATTGTATATTAATTTCATTCATTTAAAAATTTAGCGAATTTAATAAAACAACTCCAATGCTATCGCTAAATTATATAATACATCGTTTTATTCTTTATCAATTACCAATAATTTAATTATAAATTTGCTAAAAATATTTACCTTTTGAATTAAAAATAAGTTTTATTGTTTAATATAAAATGCTAAAAAAAATTAGAAATTGGTTCAATAGACCATTTGGATTTGATGTGGTTTTTGATTACATATCCAATAAAAAGTTAAATTATTTGGATGTAGGATGTGGCTCTCATGCTGCAACCATCGCAAAAAAATTCTTTCCACAAATTAAATATTACGGATTAGATTTCGATAGAAACTTTCACAACGATGATTCTGACTTTAAATTAATGGAAGAATTCTATCAAGTTGATTTAACTAAAATAGAAATGCTAAAAAAAGTTCCCGAAAACTTTTTTGATTTTTACATTATGTCTCATGTAATAGAACACATAGCAAATGGAGAAGAAGTTTTGCTGGAATTGAAAAATAAATTAAAAGTTAATGGCTATGCATACATTGAGTTTCCATCGCTGCACAGTCATAAACTACCTCAGATTGGCGAAGGAACATTAAATTTTCACAAAGATCCAACTCACGTTAGACAATACGATTACAAAGAAATTTCAAAGTTATTGAAGGAAAATGGATTTGAAATTTTATCCGCAGGTGTTAGGAGAGGATGGAAGAGAATTGTATTTCTTCCGATTTATATTCTTCGTTCATTTATTGATGGTAAAGGTTTAAGGTCTGGTCATTTATACGACATTACAGGGTTTGCGAGTTATGTTTTTGCAAAAAAGATAAGCGAATGATAATAAGAAGTAAAGCACCATTAAGAATTGGCTTGGCCGGCGGTGGAACAGATGTTTCGCCCTACTCGGATTTATACGGTGGTGCAATTTTAAATGCCACTATTGACTTGTATGCTTATGCATCCCTAGAGCCATTAAACGATGGTAAAATAGAGTTTGTAATTGACGGAACATCAAATAAAATTACTTTTGATTCTGCCGAACACCTAGAGATGTTCGAAGGATTTGAATTGTTTATTGGTGTATACAACAGAGTGGTAAAAGAATTTAATTGTGGTGCTAAGTCATTTAGACTAACGTCTTACATAGACGTTCCTCAAGGTTCTGGATTGGGCACCTCTTCTACCATTGTGGTTTCTTTGCTTGGAGCATTTGTAGAATGGCTTAAATTACCATTAGGAAAATACGATATTGCTCATTTAGCTTATGAAATTGAACGAAAAGATTTAAAAATGTCTGGGGGAAAACAAGACCAATACGCCGCCACGTTTGGAGGTATAAATTTTATTGAATTTTTATCCAACGACAGAGTAATTGTAAATCCTTTGAGTTTGAAAAATGAAGTGGTGTATGAGCTAGAAATGTGTTTGTTGCTTTATTTTACAAAGACACAACGATTATCAGCTCAAATAATAGACGATCAAGTAAAGAACGTAAACAGCAACAACACCAATGCAATAGAAGCAATGCATCATCTAAAAGAGCAAGCAATTTTAATGAAAGAATTTTTGATGAAAGGTGAGCTAAATTTAATAGGTGAAAATTTGCACAAAGGTTGGGAAAACAAAAAGAAAATGGCAAATTCAATTTCTAATACTTTTATTGATGAAATTTATACTTCAGCAATTAATGCCGGAGCAAGCGGAGGAAAAATTTCTGGAGCAGGCGGCGGCGGATTTATGTTTTTTTATTGCCCGGCAGTTACCAAAATAAATGTTGGTAATGTTTTAAAACAGTTTGGAGGTAACGTTCAATCGTTTAAATTTACACAGCAAGGATTAACTTCATGGACCATATAAATTTCATACAACAAAAATTACAATCGTCAATTGATTTAAAAACACAGTTGATGAACGATAAAGTACTTTTAGAAAAAGTATCTACTGTTGCCAATAAAATAATTGAGAGTTACAAAAACAAAGGCAAAGTATTGTTTTGTGGCAATGGAGGCAGTGCAGCAGATTCGCAGCATTTGGCAGCCGAACTTTCTGGCAGATTTTATTACGATAGACCTCCGCTTTTTTCGGAAGCATTGCACGTAAATACTTCTTACCTTACTGCAGTTGCAAACGATTATTCTTACAACCAAGTTTACTCTCGTCTGTTACAGGCTATGGGAAACAAAGGCGATATTTTAATAGGCTTATCTACAAGCGGAAACAGTGGCAATGTGGTAAGTGCTTTTGAAAAGGCCATCGAATTAGGAATGATTACTGTTGGATTTACGGGAAATACCGGTGGAAAAATGAAAGACTTGTCACAAATTTTAGTAAATATTCCTTCGCTGGATACTCCAAGAATTCAAGAGTGTCACATGATATTGGGCCATACACTTTGCGAAATTGTAGAAATGCAATTGTTCCCCAAATGATTACTGAGGCAATAGTATTAGCAGGAGGTTTTGGCACCCGTTTGCAAGAAGTGGTGAGCAATGTTCCTAAACCAATGGCACCAGTAAATAGTGAACCATTTTTAAATTATATTTTTTATAAATTAAAAAAAGAAGGAATAAAAACGGTTGTATTATCCCTTGGCTATTTGTCAGAAGTAATTGAAGAATATTACAACAGTAGTTTTAATGGAATAGAACTTTTCTATTCAATAGAAAAAAATCCATTAGGCACCGGCGGTGGAATAAAACATGCACTAGAAAATTGTAAACAAAATGAAATTTTAGTTTTAAATGGTGATAGCTTTTTTAATGTTCCTCTACAAAATTTTTATCAAAATCACCTTTCCAAAAATGCAGATTGCTCCATTGCATTAAGGCATGTTGTAAATGCTTCTCGTTATGGTAGTGTAGAAACAGATTTAAAAGATAGAATAACCTCCTTTCAGGAAAAAAAAGAAGTTGAAGTTTCGGGCAATATAAATGGAGGTATTTATATTTTAAACAAAAAACATTTTATAGAAAATACTCCATCGGGCAATTTCTCTATTGAACAAAATTATTTTCAAGCACTGCACAAAACAGAAAAATTTTACGGATTTCCATTTCATAATTATTTCATAGACATTGGTATTCCCGAATCATATAAACAAGCAAACGATGATTTTAAAGAATTTGAAAATTTATCCTGATTCATGCTTGTTTCTTGATAGAGATGGTGTTATTAATAAAAGAATTATTGACGGTTATGTTACCCAAGCCAATGAATTTATTTTTGAGGAAAAAGCATTGGAGGCCATAAAAATTTTGAGCAATATTTTTAAATATGTTGTAATTATTACCAACCAACAAGGAATAGGAAAAGGTATTTTTACGCAGGAAGAATTAGAATTAGTGCATAAAAAAATGATGGAGGATATTTTAAAAAATAAAGGAAGAATTGATGCTATCTTTTATGCTCCTCAGCTGGCCTCAGAAAATCATGCCGACAGAAAGCCCGGAACCGGAATGCCTTCTAAAGCAAAAATAAAATTTCCATTGATTAATTTGCAGCACTCAGTTATGGTAGGTGATTCTATATCTGATATGCAAATGGGAAGGGCAATTGGCGCCACAAATATTTTAATTTCGGAATCATCGTCCATCCAAGAAAATTTATACGATTACAAGTTTAAGTTACTTTTTGATTTTGCAAATGAATTATTAAGTATTTTTGAAAGTAAAAATCAATATTAATAGACGTGAATTTTTTTAGAAGTTTTATAATTCCTAATTTAAATCCAACATTAAAGGAAGCCTTAAACAATGCTGCAAGCAACTTATTCCAAAAGTTAGAAAAAGTAAACAGTAATGAGTTAGATATTTCTGATTATTCGAAAAAATATTTTGGTAATTATCAAAGTAAGCTGCACTACAGTTTAGAATGTGGATGTTTTATTTTGGCACATTCTCTCAATCATTTGGGTGATAATTTTACTAACGCAACTGTTTTAGACCACGGCGGAGGGTTAGGAATGTTAAGTCTTTTAGCGAAGTCTGCCCAGATAAAAACCGTTATTTACAACGATATTTATGATGTATCAACAACCGATGCAAAAAAAATAGCAAGCCTACTTAATGAGTCGGCAAATCACTACATCTGCTCCGATATAAGAGAGTTAGTAGCAGAGTTAAATAACAAACAACTTTCTATTGATTGTTTTATTTCTAGAAATGTAATTGAACACATTTATAATTTAGAAGAGTTTTTTTATGAGTTAAGAAATGTGCCCGGAAAAAATTTAACTGTATTTATTGCAACCACTGCAAACGAAAAAAATATTTTAGTAGACCAATACACAAAAAAACTTCAGCGTAAAGCAGAGTTTGAATTCTCTGCCGGCAAATGGGACAAAGCTAGAGATGCAAAAAAACCTTATTCAATACTAAGAAAAGAAATACTGTTAGAAGCCTATCCAAATTTGCAACGAAAAGAATTAATGGAGTTGGTTATTTGCAGCAGAGGACTTATAAAAAAAGATATTTTAGTAATGGCAGAAAAATATGTGAAAGATGGAATAATGCCAAACCGACCTTCTCATCCATCAAATACTTGTGACCCTTATACTGGCAATAGAACCGAGAATTTGCTTCCTATAGAAAATTATAAAAAGTATTTCCAGGCTAACGGATTTAGCTTTGACGTTTATGCTGGATTTTACAATACAAGTTATTCGCAAAAATTATTAAACCTGTTTACTCCAACCGTAAATAATATTATAAAAAAATATCCTCAATCAGGAATTTCTCTTGCGCCATTTATTGGCCTTCAAGGAAAAAGAAACAAAATATAAAAACTTGTCTTTAAAGCAACGTTCCTTTTAAAAACATAACCGCAAAACTAAAATAAATAATTAGTCCTGTTACGTCAACCAATGTAGCAATAAATGGTGCGGATGAAACTGCGGGGTCTGCTCCCAAACGTTTTAAAAACAATGGCAACATAGAACCTGCCAATGAACCCCATAAAACAACACCTGTTAATGAAAAACCAACAGTAAGGCCAATTCCTAGCCAATGAGGGCCATAAATATTTGTAAAGAAAGTCCAAAAGAAAATCCTTAAAAATCCAATTATTCCTAAAATTGTTCCAAGTGCTAATCCTGTATAAATCTCTCGCTGCATTACTCTCCACCAATCGCTAATTTTTATTTCTCCTAAAGCCATTGCCCTTATTATTAGTGATGCAGCTTGTGAACCTGTATTACCTCCAGACGAAATAATTAAAGGAACAAATAAGGCTAGAACAACAGCTTTTGCCAATTCATCTTCAAAGAACGCCATGGCAGAAGCCGTTAGCATTTCTCCTAACAATAATATAATTAACCAACCTGCTCTTTTCTGAATTAACTTTAAAATGGGGGCGTCAATATATGGTTCTTCAAGGGCTTCGTTACCTCCCATTTTTTGAATATCCTCAGTATCTTCTTCTTCGGCAAGCCTTAATACGTCATCTATTGTAACAATGCCTAGCATTACTCCTTCCTTGTCTGTAGCTGGCAAAGCCACTCTATTGTTGCTTCTAAAAACTGTAATTGCACTCTCCTCGTCATCATAAACAGATAGCGATACAAAGCGGCTGTCCATTAAATCACTCACTTTAGTTTCGGGCGATACAAATAAAAATTCTCTGATTTTAATGTCATCTAAAAGTACACCATCGTCGTCAATAATGTAAATGATATTAATGGTTTCGGAATACTTTCCGTATTTTCTAATGTAATTTAATACTTTCTCTACTGTCCAATGTTTTTTTACTGCTAAATAATCAGTGGTCATTAATCTTCCTACACTGCCCTCGGGATAACCCAATAGAGTTAATGTAACAGCTCTTTCGGCAGGTTCTAAAAGCACCAATAATTCTTTAACTGCAGCACCAGGCAACTCCTCTAAAAAAGCTGTTCTGTCGTCCGGCGAAAGTTCGTTTAGTAATTCTGCAATTTTTTCGTAGGGCAACGAGTGCAACAAAAAATTCTGCTGATCGTGTTCTAAAAATTTAAATGTTTCGGCAGCTAACTTTAGATCTAATAAACCAAAAATATTTTTCTGGTCTAATTGCTCCTCAGTTTCTTCAAGAAATACTGCAACCTCATTTGCATCAAATGAATTTAATTGAGCTTTTAATTCAGGAATGTTTCCTTGTTCAAGCAACAAAAATATTGAATTGTATTTTGTTTCTAAATCCTGCATTATTGCCAAATTGTTTCTAATACTACTTGTCCAACCATTTTTAAGCTTCCTTGGTCAATTATTTCTAAGTTGTCTGCATGTTTATGATGGTGTGTTCCATAAGTACCGGTAGTTGGATTCATGTGAACAATATCTATGCAAGGGATTTTTGCAATTTCATTCACGTAAACATGATCGTCTGTTGTGCGGCCCATTTGTGCACTCACAAAGTAATTAGAGTAACCTAAATTTGCTGCATTTTTCCATACCTTATCAATTATTGCCGGAGCATAAAATAATGACGAACCTTCCACAGGGAAAATTGCACCTTTTGCACCAACCATATCAAGCAGAATTCCATAATTGGCCTTGTATCCAACAACATGAGGATTGTTAGCCCAATGCTGTGTTCCCAAACACCAGGAGTTTGGTAGAGATTCTCCACTGCCGTTTGGCACGCCATAATCTTCTAAATCGGAAAAGAAAATATCTATTCCAATTTCTGGTTTTTTTAATTGCAATTGTCTGGCAACTTCCAGTAAAACTGCTACGCCTGAAGCTCCATCGTCTGCCCCGTCTATGGGTTTATCTGTATCAATAACATCTTCATCTGCAAATGGCCTGCAGTCCCAGTGCGCCAATAATAGCACCCTGTTTTTTAAGTGTGGATTATAACTTCCAATAATGTTGTAGAGGTTAAAGGTTTTTTTATTGTAGGTTGTTACCGGAGACGTTTGAATGTGAACTTCTAAATCGTATTTTTTTAATTGATTAGAAAGATAATCTCCACATTTTTTATGTGCTGTTGTTCCGGGAACTCTTGGACCAAATGCAACTTGCTTTTGTAAAAAACTAAAGCAGCTGTCTTCATTAAATTCAGGCGATTTTTGAACAAATGGTGCCTCAGTTTCTTGTTTTTTATTTTCAA
>CAIMMJ010000434.1 GCA_903842515.1 uncultured Bacteroidota bacterium
GAACTTATTGGAACCTATGTAAACAGCGGTCAGCAAGATGCTCAGTTCGACTTTAACACTTATTTTGATGCAAGAGAAACATTTGCAAACAGCAACAGCGATTTTACCAAACTAAAAAATTCTGTTTTAGAAACTTTTAATTATTATGGTAGCCACCATTTAATGGGAAACATTACCGGAAACCACGACATTGCAAGATTTATAAGCTATGCCGGCGAAGGAATGACGTTTAACGAAGACGACAGAAAGGTGGCGTGGAGCAGAGAAGTTCAAGTAAAAAATCCTAACGGTTATAAAAAACTGTTGCAATTGCAGGCATTTAATTTAACCATTCCGGGAGTGCCAGTTATTTATTACGGCGATGAGTTTGGAATGCCCGGAGCAGGTGACCCAGACAACAGAAGAATGATGAAGTTTGAGGGATTAAATGAAAATGAAAAGCAAACTTTAGAAGCTACAAAAAAACTGGTTAAACTAAGAGAGTCAAGCAATGCCCTATTATTAGGTGACACCTACTTTTTAAAGGCTAGCGTTGGCGAATTTGCTTATATGCGACATTTCTTTGACGATACAAAAGTTATTGTTTTTAATTCTACCAACAATTCAAAAACTATTGAAGTTCCATTGCCGTTCTCTTTTAAGTTTTCTAAGGTGGTGGATGGTACAAAGCTAAACGCAATAAATCAAAATGGAATATTAAAAATAGTAATTCCTGCAAACGGATTTGAGATTATTACTTTAAAATAGAACGGGAGTTTACCTTTTTACCAAAGTAGTGATTGAATATATTTTTAATGGTAATTCCATTGAGTGGAAACTCCATAAAAACATGCAGAATACTTAAAAATAATAAAGAGGTAAATCCTAAGGTATAATTTATAAAATACAAAGAAAGAGCACTTACCCAAATTGCTAGTATTAGAATTATTTTTTTTGATTCTAATTTATGCCAACCAATAATTTCTACTTTAGAAAACCAGTTTAAATAATGGTAAGTATAGGCAAATGCAATAAAACGTTGCAATTTTATGGTCCAAGAATTGGTATATGAAAAATCCTGATCACCAGAAAATAATTTATTAAATGTTGTGTGAGTGAAATTAAAATTGCTTGCATTAAAAAGAGAGATTGTCCCATTTTTTAATTCAAAAATTGGTTCAAAAGTTGGCATTAAAAATAGCAATGCAACCAAAGATAAATAGAGGTATAAACTGATTTTTGCATACAAGCTATTACCCCTTAGTGCACCTAGCCATATAAAAAGTAAAGTAAAAGTAAATACATGTACTAAAGTTGTAACCATTACAGCAAAAAATAACTTTACTTCTCCTAAGCTAGTTATAACTGATGCAATTAAAAGGCAGAAAATAATTTTTTTGAGCAAATCAATTTTAGAATAAAACTCTTTTCGGAATAGAGCAAATGCTAAACTAAATAGTATGATAAACGAAAGTCCGTAATAATAATACTTTGCAAAAAAACTCAAGAGTGTACTATTTAAAAATTGAATGTAACTCCATATTGTACCAATTATTGATGCAATAAATATTAGTACAGAGGCAGCAATAAGGATTGACTTTTCTATTTTTTTTACCGTAAAAAAATTTCGCTCTTTTAACCAATACAATTCTGTTAAGTAGTGCAATGGCCCTAAAACTATATAAGAGAATAAAAATAGTTCAAACGGAAAAATAAACGATGCAAGTGCAGAAATAACTATTAAAAAGATATTTAGTTTTTCCACTTTTACTGTTTCCATTGAATAAATACTTAAAGAGCTATTTCATTAAAAGTGGTATAGAAATTTTGATTCATTTTTTCAAAGGTAGCCCTAACATCCTCTATCATTTTATCTTTCACTATCATTTCCAACTGTTCGTCCGAAGAAACCATAAAATCCAATTCGCTTAGTTTATAGTTTTGTTCAAAATTTCCTTTTTCAAATTTTAAAATGAATTTTTGATTCATATAAAATACAGAAACTTTAATTTCATCAACAGAAAATTCTCTAATTACTCTCATTTACTTAAATAAAAATTCTGATGGAATTATGCCAACAGGATAAGTTTTTAAAAGTACTGCTTTTGAATTGTATTTAAAAACTTGACCCTTGCGCTGGTAATCTTTAGCATCGCTAATCCAAATATTGCTGTTATTTGGTTCTATTCCTAAACCATTAAACAATTGATTTTGTAGCGAGTAAACAACGGGTTCAGTTGGCAGTGTTAGTGCATTAATTGACATAGAATAAACATTTTTATGTATGAACCACAAACTGTCTTTTGCTAAATTGGTGCATAAACTTTTTGGTTCTGCCGCAAGACTAAAAGTTAATTCTAGTTCTTTGTTTAAATTTTGTGGATTGTATCTGTATAATTTTCCTTGTCTTGATTCTAAATTACTTCCTCTTGATAATATCCATAATTTTTTGTTTTTATCCACAATTAAAGAATTAACAAATGTTCCTGCTTCTATGCTATCGGTAATGCTTAAACTATTTTCGTTTAACACATATAGTTTAGAGGAATAAATGTTGCTAACAAAAATTTTATCATCCACTTTTATCATCTTTTCTGACCAACCTCTAAATTCAATTTCTTGCAGAATGGATAAGTTTTTTAAATCTATTTTATACAGTTTGTTGGCATACAATTCGCTTACCAATCCTATGTTTTCGTTCAAAGGCAAAACATACCTCGGCGATTGAAAACCAGAAATTATTTTCACTGATTTAAAAGTGGAAGTATCTACTACTTCTATTTTATTGGAGTTATTTACTACTATAAAATAGTTGTTGTTTATTAGAGTTATACTTTGCACTACATCGCCTAAATTTCTGTTGTTTACATATTTAAAATTGTCTTCAATTACCGTTTCATCTTTTAGCGAAACCATAGAAACAGCTCCATTGCCCCATCCAAAATTCCCCTCGCAAAGTACAAATACTTTTTGCGGAGGAATAACTGCATGCTTTATATCCGGAACAGGAATCCTGTCTCTTTTACATCCACTAAAAAGGGCAATAACGATAAAAAGCTTAATTAAATTTTTCAGTTTTTTCATTCATTAATATGTCTTCTTTTGCCGAGCAATGTAACCTTAAATTCATAACGAATTCGATTTCTTTTGAGTTGCAAAATTCATTGATCTCATTAATTAACTGCTGAACTTCTTCAAAACTTGCTTCAACAACCGTTTCAAAGGGAGTTACAATTGATTTATGAGGTTTTCTCTTTATCAATTCTATTGCTTGATCAATTATTTTATACGATGATTCTTTTTCGCAAATAGGAATTAATTGTATACCACAGTTGATTAATGTTGTATTACTCATATTAGTTTTTGATAAATTTTTGATTTTCGTTTTGCAAAGAAAGGTGCACAAAATAAATTCCCTTGCACAATTCAGAAACATCAATTGTATGAAGCTCATTAACTATTAGTTCACGTTTAACTATCTCGCCAGTAGAATTAAATATAGTTATTGTTTCTTGTTGTTGTTTTGATTTTTTTATTCGAATAAAATTATCGGCAGGATTTGGAAATATTTCAAAGCTGCTTTTTTGTGAACTATTAATCGTTAATGGAAAACTAGATACAATATTATCCAAGCAAAAAAATGCTGGAGTATTCATTCCAAAATTTCCATTGTCGCTTGAGCGTAATGTTAATAAAATACTATCTACGTTAGAGATATTCGGAGAAAAATTTCTCCAGTTGTTTACAATATAATCTTGCGAATTGTTTGAAAATCTATAATCAGCTAAATAAAATTCAGCAGTGTCGTTGGTAAGTATTCCATTAACGTACGGCCTGAACGTTAGTAAAAAAAAATCCGGAACATCTCCGCTGTTTCCGCCAAATGCGGTTGCAAAAAAATCGCCATATTTTACACTTGTTGCAGCATACATGGTATTTGTGATATCTAGGCTATTTAAATTTATTTTATCGCCGGCATATTGTGGTTTTAAAATAGTATTGTTTTGAGATACTATATATGTGTTGGAGTTGCTTCCGGTTCCCGGTTTTGCAGAATACAAGTTTGTATAAGTTCCGTTTGTTGTATCTCTCATGCTGCTGTATGCAAATCCCGAAGCCCAATATCCACCAAACGAAGTATCATATTTTGTGGTATAAAATAACCCACCGTTTTCAAAACCGATGCCACCGCCGCTTGCATTCCAAAAGCTATCAAGGGGTAACGAAAGATTTTCGAAAGTGGCGGTTTCTTGGGCTGAAGCAAATTTAATTGTTAATGCTGCAATTAGTGTAATGAGTTTTTTCATGTGTTATTTGTTATAGTTTATTAGTAATGAGATTTCGTAATTTCTTGCTGGCATTGGCCTAAGGGCTATAACCTGGTACTGTATATTTGATAAGTTTCTTACCAAAAAATTTGTTTTTATACTAAACGATTTTAAACTAAGTAGATAGGAAATTCCAACTTGATGCAAAAAATACTGTGGCAAATAGTATTTGTTATCCTGCGAAACATATCTAAATGATGTATAATCGCCACCATAATTTATGTTCCATTTTTTATAGCTAATGCTCTCGTCCCAATGATACTGATAGCGGGGAACATATATCAACTGATTGCTTGGCGAATCCGTGTTAAAAGCATCAATGTAATTACTCTGGAAATTTGATGAAAATTTAATGTCGTTTGAAAAGATGTAATTAAAATTTACTTCTGTTTCTAAGCCTTTACTTTTGGTATTGTTAAGATTTTGTGCATACCAAAAAAATTCGCCCGGAATCCAAATAATTTGATTTTGTATCCATCGTTTATAAGCAGAAAATTTTCCTGAAAACTCCAACTTATTTAATTTTACTGTGGAGGATATGTTTGATTCAAACTCTTTTGTTTGCTCCGATTTTAAATCTGGATTTCCTCCCGGATTCCAGTACAAATCATTAAAGCCGGGAAATCTGCTTACCGATGCTGCTTTTAACCCAACAATTAAATAGCTAAGTAATTTTGTTTGTAGTTCTGTTTGCCAGTTTGTAGGTTGTTGTTTAGTGTTTACCCATTCTTTAAAAATTACTGCATTTAGTTTTGTTTTAAGTGCTTTGATGGAGTGCGAAACCAATAGTTTGGGCGAATAGCGGTTAAGCTCTGCTTTGCCTAAATATTCATTTGTTTTTGCCCATGATTTTTGAAGATTAAATTGAGCCATTGCCGAAAAATTTTCTACCGAATAATTAAACTCACTTACATTATAAAAATTACTAGAAAACGATTCAGAAAAAATGTTGGAAGAGTAATCCGTAAAATCTAGTTTATCTCTAAATACTGCGGTTTTGTTACTGATATAAAATTTATTTTTCTGGTACTTTAAGCTAAAGATATTTCTTAAATTAAAATCATACTGTTTGGCATAACTTGCGGTACTGCTCATTAAAGGTGCTATGTTTCTTTTTGTTTGGTTGAGCCAGGAGCTGTAGTTTATGCTAAAATTTTTATGCAGTTTCTTTTGAATGTCAATCAAAAAACCTTTAGAATTAAACTCTGCATTTTTCTGTTTCTCTATGTTTTTTTTTGCATTAAAATCATTTACAAATGGAAAATTATTTTTTCCGGATTGATGATAAAATTTCACACCAATTTGTGTGTTTTTATAATTTGAATTGATTTTAAAAATGTTGTTGTAATTTCCAAAACTTGCAACAGATGACAAGTGTTCTAGATTAAATTTATTTAGATTTTTAAAATTGTTTTCTAAGGATATTCCTCCCGAGGAAATGGGCTGAACATTTATAAAAGAGTTGGTGCCTTGATTTATAGTTGCCGAATTAAAAAGATTAATGGGAACAATAGAGGCATCGCCGCTGGCAAGCATGGAGTTATTTATTGGAATTCCGTTCCAGCTAATTGTAGATTGTGAAGTGCTTCCGCCTCTTGACGAAAAGCCGGAGATAGAACCGGGACCATAGTTTCTTACAAAAACATTTCCTTGCCTTTGCAAAAATTCCGACGAATTGGTAGAGTAGGAGATGTCTATCTTTTTGGAATTGAAATCAAACAACTTTACTTCTTCAATTTCTATTGTTTTTAGCAACAGAGATTTTGTGTAAATTGTATCTGTGCTTGCGCTATCTGGCGGAGAGCCGAGGCAAAAAACAAAAAAAACATTTACTAAACAGTTAAACAATCCTACAAAAAATTCTCGGGAGAAAATATAAAAAACAACAAAGCAAAAGCATTGGCTTTACTTTAGTGTAATTTAAACCTTTATTCCCGAAGGTTAATAAATCTTTTTCGATTTTTAGGCAGGTCTTCTGACTTGTAACCTTTAATCTACCTTCCCGAAATGGTCTTCAGTGGTTAAACAGATTAAATTTTTTTGATGTTACTTACAGCAGCGGGTACTGTTTGCGAATTTCACACAATTCCCTATTAATTTGCGTAGGCAAAACCTCTAAATCTTGTGCAAAGGTAATATTTATTTTTTAGTAGCAACAGCAGTGCAAGTTTCAATGCTTCCACCTGCATCTTTTGCAGTGTAGGATAAATTTAATTTTGAAGAAACTACGCTCCCAGAACCCTTTATAACAAAGCCATCCATGTTTTGCTCCGGAATACTTATGTTTCCGTCAGCATAATTTATATTCAAGCTTTTTTGATAACCTAAGTTATAAAAATTTTCAATTTTATAGGTAGAATTATCTGCCGATGTAGAAATTACATGAACCTCAAAGGTGGTTTTAGAAGCTGGAGTAGAGCCACTTGCCGCTACAGTTTCTTCGCAATTGTATTTCCCTTCTATAGTGGGCTCAACAACATTATCGGGCTCGCAAGAAGCCAGAAAAATTAATACAATTAAAGTAAATAAATGGACTAGGAAATTTAGTTTACGACTTTTCATAAGTGGTTTTGTGTTTATAAAAACTAGCAAGGTATACA
>CAIMMJ010000435.1 GCA_903842515.1 uncultured Bacteroidota bacterium
TAGCGAAGAAAACAAAGACATTGTAGAGAAGAAATTCTTTTATGAACAAGGTATAAACTGCACACAGTTTGTTAAGCAATACCTAAGTTTTAATGCTGTTAACATTAGCAATTTACCTTATTTGTTTACCGGAAATGTGGTGTATAAACCAGTTGGCTTTAGGTATGGTTTTAATTATATAATGAATAATTCAGAAGATCTTGGCAAAACCACATCTCTTGGCAATCCAACTCCTGACAACGATACAAAAAAAATTACTTCAAATTTATTTACAGGTAGAATGGGCTTGTTTTATTACCAAAGAATTAATAAAAAGTTTGTAGTGAATTATGGCTTAGATTTTTTAATTTCTAAGGATTATACTTTAAGCCAAACAAATAACTCTACTTATGATGTTAATTCAAGTGGTAGTCAAACAACTACTACAACCACAGCTACAAAATCATCATCAAAAACTACTGTAAACTCAACAGGTGGAGGTCCATTTATTGGTGTTCAATTTTTCTTTAATAAAAATATTTCTATTGGCACTGAAAGCAGCATATATATTGTTAGTTCAGAAACTAAACAAAATCTAACAAGTGATTTTTACTCACAATCAATTACTTCGTATTCAGTTTGGCAAGGCATTCCAACAAGCATTTCTACAACAAACAATAGCAGCAGCCAAGAAATAAAATCTAAGCAATCCAATACAAACATTAATATTCCATTAAATTTATTTTGTTACATCAGATTCTAAATTTAAAACTAGTGTTATGAAGAAATTTATCCTTATTATTTGTTTAATTGTTTCTATTGTTTCATGTAAAAAATCATTAGAAAATAACAATGCAAACAATAATGGCAAGCAGTTAGTGCTGCCCGAGAACACCTATAACTATTCAGATAAAATATCTTCTGGCGAGTTTATCAACCAAAAAATAACGCTAGGTAGAGTATTGTTTTACGACAGATTTTTATCTGCAAACAATAACATTTCTTGTGGTTCTTGCCACAAACAGCAATTTGGTTTTGCCGATAATGTTTCTTTTAGTAAAGGAATTTGGGGCAAAGATTTAACAAGAAACTCTTTGGCAATTGCAGGTGATGGTGGAAATTTATTTTGGGATGGAAGAAGTGCTTCCATGCAAGAACTTGTGTTGAAACCAATTTCTAATCACAATGAAATGTTTCAGGACATTACTAAACTAGCAGAAAAATTAGCTTACAATCCTAATTACCCCAAATTGTTTAAAGCTGCTTATCAAACTGAAGAAATTTCTCTTGCAAGAATTTCTGAATCCTTAAAATTATTTTGTAGTTCATTAAAACCAACAAATGCAAGAGTAATAAAAGAAATCTCTAATTTCTCCAATATTCAATTGTCAAGTTTTTCTCTTTCTGAAAAAGAAGGTTATAATTTATTTTTTGGCAAAGCTAAATGTAGTTCATGTCATCATATTACACCCTCAAATTACTCTGGAAATTTTGCAAATAGTGGTTTAGATATGGATTACAAAGACAATGGACTAGGAGAAATATCAAAAATAGCGTCAGATAACGGAGTATTTAAAACACCCAACCTATTAAATGTAGAATTTACCGCCCCTTACATGCATGATGGAAGATTTAAAACACTAGAAGAAGTAATTGATTTTTATGATCACCAAGTGCAGCCTCATCCTAATTTATCTATATTTCTAAAAACAAATATTTCGGATGAACAACTTTCTAATTTAGTTGACTCCTTAACAAACGCTGGTATTAATATCTTTAATTTTGAACAATTAAGCCAATACATTCCCGACTCAGGTGAACCAATAAAACTTAATTTAAGCAAAACTGAAAAGAAAGCATTAGTTGATTTTTTAAAAACTTTTTCAGACCGTCAGTTAATTGTTGACCCCAGGTTTTCGGACCCTTTTAACTAATTATTTTTTCTGTTTTTTTTAAGCTTCTAAATCCAAAGTAACAAAGAATGCTTATAACTATCAAAACATAAAACATGGCATTAAAGCCATAATTATCTGCAATACCTAAACCCACAGACGGGGCTGCAATATTAGCAATTCCGTAGGCCATAGAGTACAATGCAGAATATTGTCCTTGGCGTTCTTTGGGTGGTTTAGACAAAGCGTAGTTCATCATAAACGGCATAGCAAATATCTCGGAAAGGGTAATAACAATGGTATAAACAAGTGCCCATATAAGCATTCCTTTTCCAAACAATAAAAA
>CAIMMJ010000436.1 GCA_903842515.1 uncultured Bacteroidota bacterium
CCACCATCGAAAAATTCTTTATACCATGAAATTAAAAATAACTCTTGTTCACTTATTTTTCATTTTTAGCTTAATGGCTTATTCTCAGCCTTGGATGCAATATGTGGAGCCAGGAAAAGAAAATAATTTTTTTGAAATTCAAAAGGCATTTCAAGAATACGCCAGAGTTGCCCCCAGCTTTAGAACTGAAAAAAAATTTGGCATCGAAAAGAAAAAGATTCCCGGGTTTAAGCAATATAAAAGATGGGAGTATTTTTGGGAATCGAGAATTAATCCTGATGGAAGTTTTCCGGAAGTTAAAGACTACTACAATGAATGGTTAAAAATTAATAACTCAAAAAATCAAAGGTCTGCAACATCAAACGAAAATTGGTCACTAGTAGGTCCTTTTCAAGAAATTCCGGCCAACGAAGGCGGGATGGGAAGAGTGAACTGCATTACATTTAAACCAAACGATCCTCAAACAGTGTGGATAGGAACGCCGAGTGGGGGAATATGGACATCTAACAATGGCGGCAATACCTGGAACAATACCACAACTGATAATTTACCAGTTCTAGGAGTAAGTGATATAGTTTTTAATCCATTAAATACAAACACTATTTATATTGCAACTGGAGATGGACCTGCCGGAGACACTTATAGTATGGGAGTTTTAAAATCTACCAACGGTGGAATAACTTGGCAAACCACCGGATTGTCTTACACATTCTCTCAAAGCCGACGAATTTATAAATTATATATGCACCCAACAGATACTTCAACTTTGTTTGCATGTACGTCAAGTGGATTGCAAAGAACAATAAATTCAGGTGCTTCATGGGCAAGCGTAAAGTCAGGAGCTGTAAGAGATTTGAAGTTTAAGCCAGACGATGCTTCAGTAGTTTATTGCTGTAGCAATACCGCTGTTTTTAAATCTACAAACTCTGGTGCCACTTTTGGAAATGCCCCTTCGGGAACAGGAATGCCAACTTCTGGCACCGGAAGAGTAAGCATAGATGTTTCTGCTGCTGCACCCAATATTGTTTATGCATTAGCATCTAACAGTTCCGACAATAGTTTTAGAGGTATTTATAAATCCAACGATGCTGGATTAACTTGGACTACAATGGCCACAACTCCTAATCTGCTGGGCTGGGACCCTGATGGCAATGACGGAGGCGGTCAAGCATCTTACACACTAACCTTAGCAGTTTCACCAAGCAATGCAAACGAGCTTTATGTTGGGGGAGTAAATGTTTACAAATCTACAAACGGTGGACAAACATTTAGCTTAAACGCCCACTGGTATGGTGGAGGTGGCCAACCTTATGTTCATGCCGATATTCATGACATTAAATATATTCCCGGAACAACAAACGCTGTTTTAAATGCAAATGATGGCGGAGTTTTTAAATCTTCCAACGGAGGAAATTCTTATACTGATTTAAGTGCTGGTTTGGCCATTAAACAAATTTATAAATTTTCTAATGCAACTGCTGATGAAACTTCAATTATAATGGGCACTCAAGATAACGGCACAGTAATGAAGTTTGACGGGTTTTATGATAGAGTTATAGGTGGAGATGGTATGGATTGTATTATTGATTATGCCAACAACAATGTAGTTTTTGGTGAATTGTATTATGGCGATTTATACAAGAGTGATGATGGTGGAAATTCATTTTACTCTGTAGCTCCGGCCACAGATGGTGCATGGGTTACTCCAATAGAAATGTCTCCATTCAACCATAATACAATGTATGCTGGATATACAGAAATATATAAATCAGTTGACAATGGCGACAATTGGAGTGCGATCACCAATAATTTAACTAATGGAGGTACTTACGTTGATATTGCCGCATCAACAAATCAAAACTACATTTATGCAGCTACAAACTCCAAAGTTTATGTATCAACAGATGCAGGAACTACTTTTACTTTAAGAAATAGTGCGTTGCCATCGAGTAATTATACAAGCATAGAAACAAAACCAGGTAGCCCACAAACGGCCTATTTAACGGTGGGTGCATTCTCTGGCACCAACAAAGTTTATAGAACCACCAATGCAGGGGTAACTTGGATAAACTATACAAAAACAGGTTTGCCTGTTGTTCCGGTAAATTGCATAGCTTTTATGGACAACAGCCCTGAAAGAGTATTTGTTGGTACCGACTTGGGTGTTTATTATACAGATACAACATTAACCCAGTGGCTTCCTTTTAACAATGGCTTGCCTAATGCTATCGTAACTGATTTAGAGTTTCATGTGCTCTCTAATAAACTAAGAGCCGCCACCTATGGCCGAGGAGTTTGGGAAACTTCAATGGCAAATAGTTTTTTGGTATCAACAAATTCTATTTCTGAAGAACTAAATTTCCAACTTTTCCCAAATCCTTCAACTGGTAACTTTAGAATTAATTTCAATAATGATATTGATAAGAATAAAAATATTTCTATTCTTGATGTAACCGGTAAATTAATTTTGGAAAAGAATTCTATCAATCAAAAGTCTACAGAGATAAACGCAAACGATTTTACAAATGGAATTTATTTTGTAAAGGTTACCTCTAACGAAAAAATTACAATAAATAAGGTAGTACTTCAAAAATAATGAGCAAATACAAACATATTTTTTTTGACTTAGATCATACGCTTTGGGATTTTGAAACAAACAGCAAACACACTCTCCTAAATTTACTTAGCAAATACGAACTCAATAAAAACATTTCTTCCGAAAAATTTATTGAAGATTATTGGGTGCACAACAAAAGGTTATGGGACGCTTACGAAAAATCTGAAATTGACCAAAAAACTTTAAGATTTGAAAGATTTAATCTATCCTTAAAAGACCAAGGATTATTGGATGCTAGATTGGCAGAACTTATGAGCCAAGAATATCTTGCCTTATTACCTTTCAGGAAAAACTTGATGAATGGAGCAAAGGATGTTTTAGACTATTTAAAACCAAATTATGTGCTGCATTTAATTACAAATGGTTTTGAAGAAATTCAACTACTAAAAATTAGAAATTGTGAAATAGAAGAATATTTTGTTGAAGTTATTACCTCTGAAAAGGCAGGAAGTATGAAACCAGACAAAGAAATTTTTGAGTTTGCTCTTAATCGTTCAGGTGCAAACCGTGAAGAAAGTTTAATGATTGGCGACAATCATTATGCCGATATTTTTGGAGCACATCAAATTGGAATAGATCAAGTATGGTTTAATCCTAAAAATGAAAAAATAGAATTTGTGCCTACTTATGAAATTTCAGAATTAACAGCTCTCAAAAGTATTTTATAAATCATCTAAAGAACCAGCGCCTTCTCTTATAATTTCTATTTCGCCATTGGAGCAGTCTACCACTGTAGAGGCTACATTTCCTCCAAAACCCGAATCAATTACCAAATCTACTTTACCACTAAAGTTTTCGTAGATAAGCTCCGGGTCTGTAGTATAATCTATGAGTTTATCAACGTCATGCACAGAAGTAGAAACTATTGGGTTGCCTAATTTTTCTACAATAGATCTTACCACCAAATGATTGGGAACTCTAATTCCTATTGTCTTTTTTTTGCTCTGAAAAAGTTTGGGAACACTCTTACTTGCCTCCAAAATAAATGTAAACGGACCAGGCAAAACCTTTTTCATTACCTTGTATATAGAAGTAGGTATGTGTTTTGTAAATTCTGAAATGTGACTTAAATCCAGGCATACAATAGAGAAATTTGCTTTTTCTGGTTTAATGCCTTTTATTTTACAAATTCTTTCAAACGCTTTTGGTTGATTAATATCACAACCTATTGCATACACCGTATCTGTTTGATATATTATTACACCTCCATTCTTTAAGCAATCTACAACTTTTTGAAGATTACGTTCGTCAGGGTTTTTGGGATGTATTTTTATTAACACGTTGCAAAGTTAGTTCAATTTAAGGTGAACTAACAAAAACTATTTTCAAAAAAAAAACTTCCTCAAAACAGAGGAAGTTCTTTTTGACTTTTAATGTAAATTTTAAAACTCAACTTCTTTAACTATTTCTTTTACAAATTTGTTTATGGTAAATGAAATAATCTTAACTCCATATTTACCGGACTTTGCACCTGCATACAATTTAGAATTAAACTGTGTTCTAACATCAGTTGGCAATGGAAGTTTTGTTTCTGCATAAATAGAATTGTCTTTGTCTGTGTATAGAATTTTATCTTTTCTATTTTTTATGGATACAAACAAATCTTTTTCTAAGGTAGTTTTTACTGCAAACTTTTTGCCGTAAATATCAATTTTGTTGGGAGTAAAAATTTCCTTTTTTATCATACCTGTTAAAACGGTATATAAATAATTATCTTTTGTACTAAGACTTGTTACGCTTGAAGGATAAGATAAATCTGTGGAAGTAACAACTCCATTTGTATCAACAGTTATTTTAATTACATATTTTATATCGGTATTTTCAAAAAAGTATTCTGCACAATGGTTGTAAATTGCACTGTCTATTTTTAATTCCCAGCTTTCCTTGTTTGTTGTTGGGTAGGAATTTGGATAATATTTAGAGCTATATACCATTTTGCTTAGTGAATCGTTGTTGGTAAGCATTTGAGCAGAATTGTTTTTACAAGAATTTATTTCAAGGCTAAGTTTATTTATTTTTTCGTTCAATTCATTAATTATGGAGGAAGATTCGTTTGATGATTTTTCTAAAGCATTCATTCTTTTTGCCACTAATTTTTCTTGCTTTAGCAGAAGTTTTGCAAGACTTGGGCTTGCGTTTAAATTTTTAATTAATCTGTTGTGATCAGAAATTACCGATTTAAATATTTTGTCTAGTGTTAGCGTTAAACTGTCTTGAATGGTTAAAGAATTTAAACTCACATAAGTTCTAGAAGTATCCTGAAAATAGAGTGCATAGTCATAAAGAACTGAAGCATCAACTGCTGTATCTAAAAAAGAAATGTTATTAAACACCATACCGCAATTGTAGTAATGATAATCTAAATTAGGATTGCATAGAGTTGTATTTGATTTTACCTCTTCTGAGGAAACTCTTATGCTTCGTTTTGCAGGATTGTGTTTTACCAGTAATTTGTAAAGGGTATCACCTTTGGAATTAAACAAAGAATAACTTGAGTTATAAGAGGTATCGCTTTGTACACTCAATTTTCTTAGATAAGAAATTGTGCTTTTTTTACCCGAGGTTCTATTTGTTATAAATCCTTTTTGCGGCGCTTGTGCAAAAGAGCCAACAACATAAAGTGTAAATAAAAATATTAATATTACTTTTTTCATGAATTCTATTTTGTTTGTTACAAATATATTCAAGTATTGTTTATTGCAAGCATTCAAAAAAACTTTATTAACTATTTTTCAAAATTCTAAACTAATTCTAAACAAAAAAAGGAAGAATTAAATTCCTCCTTTTTCTTTTACTATAAATGCAAAAAAACTACTTAATTTTTTTTGCTTCGGCAATAAGTTTCTCGTTGTTCTTTACATAAGCATCGTCTTTGTCTTCTTTTGCAAGTAAAATAGATTGTTCAGCTGTTTTAATAGCTCCATCAATATCTTTTAATTTAAGTTGAATTTTAGCTTTTAAATAAAATACCCAATAGGCTTTTGGATTCATTTCTGCTGCCTTTGAAATCCATTCTAAGGCTTGTTTCATGTCTTTGTTGTTGTCGTAATAATAACTTGCTGCAGAGTAATAAGGTCTTTTATCTGCAGGAGACAATGCAGCTTCTATGTTTTTCATTACTTTTTCATCAATCTCTGAACCTAAATTTACTGACACCCTGGTTGTTTCCCAAATCATTTCAAGTTTAACGGATGTAG
>CAIMMJ010000437.1 GCA_903842515.1 uncultured Bacteroidota bacterium
TAGTGTTTGTATTAATGATAAGTTAAGTAATATTTTCACAAAAATTCCCCACGATTCTTGCTTATTAATTTTAAACAAAAGAAGCGAAAGAAAAATTGTAAATAATTGTGGTAAAAATGAAAATAGATTAATTTTAAAAAAAGAAAGTATTCTTTTTTTATTTAAATACGAATCAATTAATACAAAGTTTTTACTTGCCACAAATGCAATGAATCGGAGTTTGATTTTGAAACTTAGTTTAAATTATTCTCAGCTACAAAATTTATTTTCAACTAAAGTAAAGATTTGTATTTAATAAAAAGATTAAATCCTAAATATTTGATGTTTGTGGTTCCATTAAGGTAAATAAATTTACTTTTAAAAACATAAAAAGCAATCTCTTATCTACTTACCTGAGAAACATTTTTGGATAAAAATTGAATTATTGTTACAAAGAGTTTTTAAATATACTGAATTGCGTTTTTGCCTTCGTTCATTATCAAATCGAGGATACTTAAATTTGAAACAAATGCCAATTTTTGAGAAAAAACTTGGTAATATTCTTTAGAAAAACCTTGTGAATTTTCAAAATCTGTTGTGCAAATTTTCTCAGAAGATAATTCATGTTTTAAAATGCCAATCACCTTATTAAATAACTTATTAGAAATTTCACAAGATTCAATTAATGTAACATATTTATTTTGATAAACAGGCAGCAAATCGTCCCAGAAATATTCGAAGTATGGCGATTTTCTGTAGGCGGATTCTATGGATCGAATATGATTTTGCTGCCAATTTTCTTGATAAGAAATTTCTATCTCGTTGAATGGAGTATTTTGTAAAAATTTTTTTACCGGAATAGTTAATAATAGCTTTCCATTGCTGTTACAAATAAAATATCGATTTCTATAGGTTTGTTTTTTAAAAAAATCGCTTATCGAAAATACAATAGATTCATTTTTTACTAAGGCAGAATAATAAGAAATAGGAGCTGCAAAAGACAAAGGCAAAACACTGCCATTGTTGTTTCTCATAGTTTATTTTATCTTTTTTACCCCTTGTTTTTTTCTTTTTAAATAAAACGAAACACCGTAACCTGCTAGAACTAAAATTGCTACAGGTAAAAAATACGAACTAGAAATTCCGTTATTGTTGATAGAGGTAAACAACCTGTTCCAACGTATTTTTTTAAATATATTACTTTCTAAATTATCTAAACTTAACCAAATAAAAACTGCTTTTCCAACAATATGGTCTTCGGGAACAAAGCCCCAAAACCTAGAATCTAATGAGTTGTGACGATTGTCTCCCATCATAAAATAATAATTCATTTTAAAAGTGTAGGAAGTAGCCGGCTTTTGATTGATGTAAACCACAGAATCTTTTAATTCTAATTCGTCGTGCTCATAAACTGTTATAGCTCTTTTATACAATGCAATGTTTCTTGTGTTTAGTTCAATTGTTTTACCTTCTTGGGGTACATATATTGGTCCAAAGTTGTCAACGTTGTACAAAAACAAATTCGACTGAGGATAAATCATTGGGTCAGCATTTTGAAGTCCACCTTTTTCTACAATAGGAGTTACTTTTTGAACATTTCCAAACTCTTTTAATTTCTCAGCATTTTCTGCCGTACACAGCATTTGATAGTCTCCAGAAAAATTATCCGGGTCGAAACTAATTTCGGTAATTCCCAACTTTCGTAAAGCATCCGGATTTAAAGGAGAACCATCAGTTTTAACATAATGTTTGAGCTGCATCTTTTCGGGCTTATCGGCCATTTTTCCATTGATGTATAAAACAGCGTCTCTCACCTCTAGAGAATCGCCAGGAATTGCAACACAACGTTTTATATAGTTTTCTTGTTTGTCAACGGGTCTAAAATCTTCCATTGGATAGTTAAACACAACCACGTCGTTGTTTTTAATTTTTCCCAATCCTGGCAATCTTAAATAGGGAAATTTTAGTGCCTCAGAGTAAGATTTTACACTATCTGTAAATGGCATGGTGTGGTGCACAAAAGGAAATGAAATTGGAGTCATGGGAATTCTTGCTCCATAACTTACTTTGCTCACAAACAAAAAGTCTCCTATGAGCAAAGACTTCTCCATTGAGGAGGTAGGAATTGTAAACGCTTCAATTAAAAATGTTCTAATTAATGTTGCTGCAATAACTGCAAACAAAATTGCTTCGGACCACTCTCTTGTAATAGACTTTTTTACATCACTTTTTTTAAGAAGGAAATACAATCCAAAAGTTACAAGTCCTAAAATTATCTGAAGCCAAATGGGTGTTGACTTTTTATTTGCTTTTTCTGACATTTAAAAAATTATTTTTAGCAAAGAAATAAAGATTCTGCATATTTACTATCACAACTTAACACAAATTGGTAAAAAAAACTCAGTTTTTATACTTTTTAAATGTGTTTATTAAATTGTTTGTAGAACTATCGTGGCTGTCTATCAATTTTTCATTCATTAGTTCGGGAATAATTTTATTGGCCAATTGCTTTCCAAGTTCAACGCCCCATTGATCAAAGCTAAAAACATTCCATATCAGACCTTGAACAAAAATTCTATGTTCATACAGTGCAATTAA
>CAIMMJ010000438.1 GCA_903842515.1 uncultured Bacteroidota bacterium
ATTGAAATCAATGTGTTAAAAATATAATCGACAACACAATTTTTATATAATTATGAATGGTGGAAATTTTATTAAGGCCTATATCTTTCTTTCATTTTTTAGCATAAATATTCTGTATGCTCAAGATGGCTCATTAGACCAAAGTTTTAATCCGGGTGATGCAGGATTTGGTGCAGGAAATGGAGCAAACGGAGATATTCATACAGTTAGTTTACAGGCCAATGGCAAAATTGTATTTGCCGGACAGTTTGACGAATACAATTCATATGATAGAGAACGTGCTGCAAGGGCAGAGGAAAACGGAATGATTGATCCCTCTTTTGATGTTGGAGATGGATTTAATAATGTTGTAAGGACAAGTGCTGTTCAAAGTGATGGTAAAATTCTATTTGGTGGAGACTTTGGCCAGTTCAACAACCAGGTTAGAAACAGAGTTTTAAGACTCAATAGCAACGGAACAATCGACAACACTTTTAATGCAGGAGGTGGCGCAGATGCGTCTGTTTTTGCAATAGCCATTCAGTCTGATGGGAAGATTTTGATAGGTGGAGCATTTTCGTCATACAACACAGCTTTTATAAATTGTATTGTAAGAGTAAATGCAGATGGAAGTGTTGACAATTCGTTTTCAGTTGGCACAGGGCCCAATGGCTTAATTAGAGATATATTGATTCAGCCCGATGGAAAAATTCTAATTGCAGGTGCTTTTACCTCATACAATGGCAATCCATCCAACAGGTTGGCAAGGATAAACAGCGATGGTTCGTTTGACAATACGTTTGACGTTGGTACAGGTGCGAACAATTTAATAAGTAGCATTGCCATTCAAAACGATAATAAGGTAATAATTGCAGGTAATTTCACAACATATAATGGGAATACTTACAATAGGATAGCAAGAATAAATGCGGATGGAAGTTTCGATAATAGCTTTACAAACGGAACCGGAGCAAATGCTTTTATCACCAAAGTGTTGCATCAGCCAGATGGTAAAGTTTTAGCTTTTGGTGACTTTGCTACATTTAATGGTTACAGTAGAAACAGCATTGTAAGATTAAACTCGGATGGCACTATCGACGAGACTTTTTTAATTTCAACGGGTGCAAATGCTTCAGTTTTAGCTGCGGCATTGCAGCCGGATGGAAAGATTATTCTAGGTGGAGTTTTTACAGATATAAATGGAGTGCTTGGAAATAGGATTGCTAGATTAAACTCAAATGGTAGTGTTGACACTACTTTCAATACGCCCAGCGGTTCAAATAATAACGTTCAGGAATTTGCATTTCAGCCTGATGGAAAAATATTAGTTGGAGGAAATTTTACAAATTACAACAATGCCAACGTGGGCTATTTTGTGCGGCTAGATCAAGATGGTTCACTTGATGAACCTTTTAGTGCCGTTGCGGTAGTAGATAATGAGGTTTTAGGAATTGCAATTCAAAGCGATGGAAAAATAATTATAGGTGGAGGTTTTTCCAATGTAAACGGTGTATCAAGAGGAAGAATTGCAAGACTCAACCCTGATGGAAGTATAGACGAAACATTTAACCCCGGTGCAGGGTTCGATAATTTGGTTTATGAAGTAACTCTCCAGCCTGATGGCAAAATCTTGGTGGGAGGAGAATTTACTTTTTATGATGGTCAAATAAATAGGAGATTAATAAGATTGAACCCGGATGGTACCAAAGATGAATCATTTGATACAGGTGATGGCGC
>CAIMMJ010000439.1 GCA_903842515.1 uncultured Bacteroidota bacterium
GTTTTGAAAGGGCAAAATAAAAGTTGCAACATTTTCAAGGAAAGACATACATACAAAATGCCTATCAAAATAAGGATTTACAACTATTGACGGCAGATTCTTTGTTTTTTATTTTGGTAGATTCAGCCTTTACCGGATTAAAAGAAAACTCTGTGTTCAAAAATATTCAAAATCCCAAAAGAAATCAATTTGTTTTTTCTTCGGCATTAAATAACGAGATTATTTCGGGAAATTATTTTTTTGATAATGATAAGAATAGAGCTGAAATAAAATTTTTTGACAACGGAAAAATAGCAGGGCTAGGAGAGTTTACTAATTATGAAATTTGTTTTTCTGGTGATTGTGCCACTGAGGTTTTAGACAGCATTAACTTAATTTCATTGGTTTTAAAAAATGGTTCTTTTGAATATTATGGATTTAAAAAGGATTGGAATAAAGTAGATTTTTATAAACTAAGTCCTCCAATTGCTGACATTAAAGGAGAACGAAAAATAACTGATTTAGCATTTACGTTATACAAATCTAAATAAGATGCAGAACAGCTTTTATTTTTGCTGTTTTGCCAAGCATGGCGCTAACGCCACAGTATTTTTGCATTGACAAGTCAATTGCCTTTTGAATTTTTTCTTGGTTTGTTTGTTCTGATTTTATGGAGTAAACAATTTCAATTTCATTGTAAACTTTGGGATGTTCCTCTGTTAAATTTGCTTCTACACCAATTGTAAATTCACTAAATTCTACTCTCATTTTTTCCAATAATGAAACAATATCAATGCCGGTGCATCCTGCAAGCCCTACTAGCAATAGTTTTTTGGGACTGAATCCCTTTTCGCTGACAATGTCTAAAGAAATTTTTTGATTATTTTCTTCGTATTCAAAGTTACTTTCTTGGGTCCAGTTAATTTTAATGTGGTGATTCATTTGATGTTACTTATAGATTTAAAAATGATTATAATGTGTTGAAATTAATTTAGTTTAAATTATTTTGTTCTAGCCAATTATTCAACACTAATAGATACCAAATTCTACTCCATGTTACAGAACTATCGTCGTTTAAAAATTTTTTCCAAAGTAATTTTATCTCTAGTTCATTAAATTGATTTCTTTTACCTAACTGCTCAATATGATGTTCTGCAAATTCTTTCATTTCATTTTTTAGCCAATTTTTCCAAGGGAATGTAAAACCCATTTTGGGTCTGTTCACAATTTCTGAGGGCAATAAATCTCCTAGAGAATCAACCAATAATTTTTTTGGTGTATGCGGAAATTTAATGTCGTCATTTAATCCTGTAACAAATTCTACTAGCTCATAATCTAAAAAAGGAACTCTAACCTCTAGTGCAACAGCCATACTCATTTGATCAGTATCTCTTAGCAAAACATTTTGCATGTAAGTAGAAATTTCGGCAAACGATATTTGAGAAATAAGCTCGTGTGTTGAATTAAAATTTTTTAAGTTGGAATTAAATAGTTTTTCAATAAAATTTTCTTGGTGAATTGGGAAGCTAATTATTTTTTTTACTTTATCTTCTACAAACATTTTTCTTGAGGAAGCATAAAAGGTAGCCAAGGAAAAATCATTGGAGCCTAAAATTTCAGCAATTTTTTCTGCTTGAACTCCTTGCTTTTGCATCAAGTAAAATTTAGCTAACGTTTTTCTTATTGGCGTTGGAATATTTTTTATCCAATTGTTTTTTTTAAAACTAAAGGCACTTTTAAAAACATCATATCCGGCAAATATTTCATCCCCACCTAAACCGCTCAAAGCCATTGTTATTCCTGCGTTTTTTGTGGCTTTTGATACTACATAGGTATTTGGGCCGTCACCACTTGGGTGATCCATAGCACTTAATGCATTGGGTACTTCTTTTAAAAAATCGTTAGCACTTAATTTTATTTCAGTATGTTTTGTTTGGTATTTTTCTGCAATCATTCTTGCATAAGGAGCCTCACTAAATTCTTCTTCTTCAAATGTTACAGAAAATGTATTTACTTGAGCGTTATTTTCTTTGCTCATTAATGCAACAATGGCCGAAGAGTCTATTCCACCGCTTAAAAAGGCTCCAAATGGAACATCAGCAACCAAACGTCTTTTTACCGATTGGCTTAATTTTTCTCTCGTAATTTCTTTCGCTTGTATGTAAGTTATGTTGTTGTTTATTTTTCTGTTTTTTGTTATGCTCCAATATTCTGTAAAAACTGGATTTATATTTTTTACATTAAGCGTAACGTAATGTCCTGTAGGCAACATTTTTATTTGTTCAATAATTGTGTTTGGGGCATGAACTGTTTGGTACCTTATGTAATCTACCAAAGAATTAGTATCTAAATTAAAATTAAATAATTTCGATTCTAATATTGATCTGGTTTCTGATGAAAAAACAAATTTTGTAGAATCAAATGCATAGTAAAGTGGCTTTATTCCCAATCTATCTCTTGCAATAAAAACATCTTTTGTTTGATGATTATAAATGCAAAATGCAAACATTCCATTTAAAAGTTCAAGGCATTTTTCTTTTAAATAAATAAAGGCATAGAGAAGAACTTCTGTATCTGTTTTTGTTTTAAAGTGGATGGGAAAGTTTTGGTCAACTAAATATTTTTTTACTTCAAGATAATTATAAATTTCACCATTAAAAACTATAGAATAATTTCCATCTTCTGAGTGCATGGGTTGATGACCGGCCGAACTTAAATCAATAATTGACAACCTTGTTTGTCCTAAGGAAATGTAATCGTCAGAGAATGTTCCATCGTCATCAGGTCCTCTGTGTTTTAATTTGATGTTCATTTTTTCTAAACACAGTTGCCTTTTTTCTTTTTCGCCTAAACTAATTATTCCATTTATTCCACACATTTTAA
>CAIMMJ010000440.1 GCA_903842515.1 uncultured Bacteroidota bacterium
ACTTTGGTAGTTGTACCAATATAAAATATTCCATTGCTTGGGTTTGGAGAAATTCTTAGTTCGTTTTCTATATTCTTCGCAATGGTATTAACCGTTGTAACATATTCGTTTACCGTTGTATTGGTTACAATAGCAGGATTATAATCAAAATAAATATGGGCAGTGTTTTCTATTTGTGTTCCAACAGGTAAATTAGAAATTGGCTTTATTCTATATTGTATAAATCCAATAGAACCCTCTGGATTGCTTGCACTATCTGGAAGCATGATATTAGGAAATCTAAAAGTTAGAATGCCATTGTTTAATGTTGCATTATTGGCATGGCTGAAACCAACAATTTGAAATGTTTCTAAATTTAAATTGTTATCCAGTGTATCCAAAATTCTAATATTAAATGCAGGTGCATTGCCCAGGTTTTGAAAGTAAATGGTGTAAGTTAGCCAATCATCATAACCCGGTTGAACATCTTTTGGATACACCATTTTAATGTTTGGATCATAGCTGTTTACTGTATTGTAACAATAGGTTGCATTGTTGTTATCGTATCTATTTTCTATTGTGGTTGTTGCTATTGAAACATTTAAGCAAACTAATTCATTGGCTTGGGCAGTTGTGTCGGTAATAAAATTTAAATCTATAAACGAGCTTACATTACCAAAATTAGAAACATCAAACGTAAGTGTATTGCCTGCAATTGTTGGGAATACATTGTACTGTGACGAGACAAATGTTACTGGACCTGTGTAATCTATTGTTATGGTGCCAGAAACATTATTGCTGCAATTTAATCCATAAAACTGACTCATGTCGCCAACATATACCCTTACTTTGTGTTGCTGCCCGGGAAAAACCAATCCATTGGTAACAGCCATATTTCTTACCTCTAAGTCTTGTCCATCCTTGCATTTAATTACAAAGTTTACATCATCTACAATAGGATCTAATGCAGTAATTGAAATAATTGTATCAAGTCCGGGATATTCGCACACAGTAGTATAAGGCAAAAAAGAGGTATCTACACTTACTATGTAATTACCAAATTCGAGTGGAATATTATACAAACCTAAAAATGAAAATGCCATGCTAAATTCATTGTTTAACGGATTAAACAGATTTACTTTAATGTTTTGCAAATCACTGTCAAGGTCATTGTACATGCAGTTATCATCATTATCCTTGTATGTTCTTCCAATTACATTTCTTGCATAATCGCAATTATTGGGGTTGTTAATTGAATCGCCCATTATACATAAAGGATGGTTTGCAATAAAATTTGCACCCATTGCCGGAACATAATTTGGCACACAATAAATTGGATTATTATCTGCATTAAAGTATGTACTACCTTGTTGACCAAAAAAATAAGGATTTAATTCAGGTAAACATGTAACTTGATTGTTACTAAAAAACAGATAATACAAACTAGTAGCTGTTTGTGGCAATTGGCTTAGATTGTTGTTTGAGCATTCTAAATAATTAAGATAATTATTTCCTTGTATATAATTTAGTTGGTTGTTGCTGCAATCTAAAAATTGAACTATTGACGGTAGTAATAAAGTATCAATACTGTTATTTTTACAAATTAAAAAGAAAATATTTGGAGGTAAATTGGGTAGCGAATCCAACATATTATTTCCGCAATTAAGAATCTGAAGTTCGTTTGAAAATTCTGGTAAAAATGTTAAGAAATTATCTGAGCAGTAAAAATATTTTAATGTACTTGGTAGAGTTTGTATAGAAAAAACTGAGCTGCTTATATTGTTAGATGATATGTCTAAAAGGATTAAGTTAGGAGGAAGAAGTGGCATTCCATTTGTATTACAACCACTGAAATTTAAATTCTTAACAGTTGATGGAATTGTAAAGCTTTGCCCTAAACCAGGGTTAGATTGAACCTGCAATTCTATGAGTCCCTCCGGTAAAGCAGGCAATGCCGATAATTGACAGCCTGCTAGTACTAAGTATTTTAATGATGGAGGGAAAATTAAATCCAAAAGATTATATCCAAAATTATTACCATTTAAAACCAATGTATCTATTGTGGGCGGTAAACTAGGTAAGTCTGATAAATAGGCTCCCGCTAAATTTATCTTAGTTAAATTGGGTGGAAATTTATCAATGTATTGAAGTGTTCCGTTACCTATCAAATTATTAAGTTTAAACACTTTTGCACTGTCAAAATATTCCAAACCATTCATTGATTGAATTGTGAATGTTGGCTCTAAAAATTCAATAACAGTTTCTGTTGTAATATCTATGCATGTTGTATCCATTAAGTTACCACTCATACAATTAGGATAATGATTGGTAAGCCATGCCGCAAATGAAGTATCGTTTATTGTAACGTATTGTGCATTGGCGTTTGAAATACCAACTAAATTAAAAGTTACAATTAAAATAATAGATGTAAAGATAGATTTCATATTTAAGTGTTTAGTTTTTTATAATTTTTATAGTTTTTCCAATGCTTGGCTTAATAAAATAAATTCCATTTTCCAGTTCTTTTAAATCTATGGAGGTTTTGTTTTCGCAAAAAATGGTTTTAACGATTTTTCCTAAAATATCTGTAATTAGTAAAATGCTTCTTTCTTTGGTTTCAATAAAAATTACATCAGAAAATGGATTGGGATAAATTGCCAAATTGGAATTATTTAGATTTGATCTATTATTTGTAGATGCAATTATCTCTTCTGGGGAATATACATTAACAAAAAAACCAGAAGCTATACCTCTGCCTATGTTACCCAATGAATCCACAAATAAAAAATCACAGAAAACATTCATGCAATTGGAAGTTTCTATAGTAAGACAAATATTATAGTAACCAGTTTGTGAATATTCATAAGAAGGATTAGGAGAATTAATAATTGATTGTGCACCATCGCCAAAATTCCAAGAAAAACTTGGATTTAAACCCGTGGATAAATTTATAATTCCAATGTTATAATTGTCTATTTGAGTAGATACAAAATAAGAAGTACAATTTCCATTGTTAATTACTGTATCTATAATTTCTAAAGTGTGGCAAATTGTATCATTGCAATAAGTATTGGTAGAATCAGTTATTGATAAACACACATTGTAGTTTCCTGTGTTTTGATAGGTATGAGATACAAATCGTTGCGATGAATAATTTCCATCCCCAAAATCCCAATGGTAAGCAGCATCATTAATATTTACACCAGTACTTATGTCAATAAAATAGGCTTGAAAAGCATTGCTCACACTTTCAAAATTGATGTTGCAGTTAGCTATTGGAACATAAAAAGGATTATCTATTATGGAAGAATTTGTGCAACTTAAATTTGTTTGCAAATTAATTATGGAAACAGAAACATTAAAATTTTGCACATTATTTAATGGCAACGCCAAGGCACTACCGTTGAATGAAACACCGTTTATAATCCAACTAGCACTGTCGTTTAATTGAGCAGAATTTAAACTAATAAATAGGGAGTCGTTACTAAAATTAAAGGTATAGTCACAATTTGGAGGTTCATTTGTTAACCATTGTCCATATATGAACGTAGTGCAATTTTCGCAAATAATTTGTTGAGAATTTAAATCTACAATTTTAAAACAAATGGTATGCTCTAATGTATCATTTAGAGCAAAATTATAAGCAGCAGAATGATTGCCTGTTAGGTTGCTTAAAAGTGTAGTTCCATCTGCAATAAAAAAATAAGTGAATGTTGAAGAAGAGTCGGAAGGATAAAAAACTAATCGGTTGTTATTGTCATCATACACTTGAGTGAAATTGCAATTTTGAGCTTTACTGTTTACACTAAAGGAAATTAATATTAATAAAATTAACTTAAAACATTTCATACATTTTTTATTTATCTATTGTCAAAAAAAAAAGACTTTCAAACTAATACACGAAATTAAAATTGAAAATGTTTAGAATAGGATAGTTAATTGCTCAACTAACTATCTATCAGCAACATAAAGTTTAATAAAAATAACATTAAACTTAATAAGCAGTTTCTTATTTTGCCATTTAATGCCAAATAGAACAATAAAGCCCTAATACCACTTTCAAAAAAAACAAAACGTTGGGTTTTTAGAGTAAATAGTTGAGCCTCAAAAAGTCGTTTTGTAATTTTTTCAATTGGGCTTTGCCCCAAACCCATTCACTTCTTTATTCATCATTAATTTTATTCATTAAGGAATTCATGAGGTCGCTTCGCTTAGTAGTCTTGAAACAAAGAAGTAAACAAGAAATTCGCCGCGGCGAACAAGGCTCCATTTTATCTTTTCCTCCTGTCGTCGGAATTATTTTTACTTGCAAAATTGCGACCCAAAGGGTGATTTCCCTCCTAAAGTCGGGAACTTCCCTTTGGGTACCCCGCATTTTGCTGCATAA